>JAJDBZ010000247.1 GCA_029261095.1 Candidatus Omnitrophota bacterium
ATGGTGGCGGACGAGGTGGCCGTAGCGGCGGAGATCGCGGCGGTCGGGGTGGCCGTGGAGGAGACCGTGGCGGACGAGGCGGCGGCCGTCGGTAACACTCTCACGCTTACTAGTCGCTAAGATGCAACCCAAAGGGCTTTCTGGAAACTTTATTCCGGGAAGCCCTTTTTCATTTGCGTGGATTCTCTTAATCTCTCTTCGTGAATATCTTGGATTAGGAGAGCATTGGCAGGTGGAGCCGTCTGGAATTGAAAAGAATGTCGATGAGCCAAGGAACCACCCTCTTCTCTGGGTCCTTGCTATTTTCCTCCTCTTTCTCTCCGTCCCCTTCTATTACCCCGAAGGGCGGACACCTACCCTCTATTATGGGCTTCCCGATTGGTGTTGGATCACACTATTTGCCGACACCGCCTTTGCATGTTTGACCTCCTATCTCGTTTTGAAAACCTGGGCGGACCCTTCCGAGAAAGAATGACGGGATGATGGAAGAACCACTCATCGGAGGCGAGTTACTGATCGGGTTGGGGGCTTATCTGGTTATCCTCCTTGGAATCGGAGTTTGCGGGAATAAGGCGAGAAAAGAAAAATCTCTCTCCGATTTCTATCTCGCAGGTCGGTCTTTCGGTTTTGCGGTTCTCTTCCTCACGCTCTATGCGAGTCAATACAGCGGCAACACGTTTATGGCGTTTCCTGGTAAGACCTATCGAATGGGTATCGGTTATATTTACAGCGTTGCAATGATGATGTCGATCATCCTTGGATATCTTCTTTTCGCTCCACGCCTCGTTCCACTCTCTCGATCGCGTGGTTATGTTACCCCCACTGATGCTATAACCGATCGGTTTCCCCATGCCGGGGTCAGAACCGTATCGGCGTTACTCCTCTGTTGGGGGTTGATCAATTATGTTCTAGCTCAGTTGATTGCAATGGGGAAAGCGGTGGATGGAATGCTCGGCCCCTGGTTCGAGGCTCGGGGTCTGAATGGTTACCTGATCGCAGTCGTATTCCTCGCATTCATGATGGTGGTCTATGAGACCCTTGGTGGCATGAGAGCGGTGGCTTGGACCGATGCTCTCCAGGGGATTCTGCTCATCGTGGGATTGGGCCTGATCGCATTCTTGGCGGTGACTCAATTCGGAGGGATTGGCCAATCTATGCAGACGATTCAATCTCATTCTCCAGAAAAGTTCATTCCCCCAGACGCCGCGGGTTGCCGAGATATGCTTTCAAGCATTTTTCTCCTTTTTCTTGGGGGGCCGATGTACCCCCATGCACTGCAAAGACTCTATGCTTCAAAAGATGTCAGGACACTCAAAAGATCACTAGGGACCATGGTTTTCCTACCCCTTCTCTCGACACTTCCGGTCTTTCTGCTCGGGCTGGTGGCGCTGGCCCAATTCCCTGGATTAACTGCTGGCGAATCGGACACCGTGACCACGCTTCTTTTGGCGCGCATGGTCGAGGTCCAACCGGCCATCTATCTTGGTGTGCTTGTGGTCTTTGTGGCTGCCATCGCCGCGATCATGTCGACCGCAGATTCCGCATTGCTCTCTCTCTCGTCGATTTTTACACAGGACCTATATCGTCCTACTTTGAAGACCGAGCCCACACAACACCATCTCTATCGAGTGGGGAAAGGAGTCTCCTGGGTCACCATGGGAATCCTGGTTTGGGTCGCCTCCGATCCCGACTTTACGTTGTGGCGACTCCTCGAATTGAAGTTTGAAATGCTCATTCAGGTCTTGCCCGCCTTCGCAATCGGTCTTTACTCGAAACGTCTGACTTCAAACTGGCTATTGGCGGGGATG
Source organism: Candidatus Omnitrophota bacterium (assembly GCA_029261095.1). Taxonomy (GTDB): domain Bacteria; phylum Hinthialibacterota; class Hinthialibacteria; order OLB16; family OLB16; genus JACKFH01. The sequence goes on from JAJDBZ010000247.1 coordinate 1,809, forward strand.
TGTTCGGGAACCCTCGTTTCCATCGGCCTCTATTTCCTGGCGGGGATTGGCGTCACCGGCTCCCCGAAGCCCTGGAACATCCACGCTGGGATGTGGGGGCTCCTGATAAATGTATCGATTTGTTGGTTAGGAATCGTTCTGAATTCACGAAAATCCTGAGACGATGGTTCCCACCTGCTCAAGTAAGTCTCGCTCCATTATCCTTTGAACCTGTATGGCTCAATTCGTGCTCATCCCCAATTCTATCCTCGAAGTCCGCTTTCCCTACAGCGAAAGTCGGGTTCGGGCCCTCAAACTCCTCCCAGTGCGGAACTGGAATAAAGAGAAAGAATGTTGGGAGATCCCAGTCTCTCTCCTCAAGGAAGCCTGTGAGGCCCTGGGTCAGGATTTCGAGACAGTTCCTCGGTCCATCAGGGATGCTTTCGAAAGGGAAAAGAAAACAGAGATACGCATCAGTGTGGAAAACTCCAAATCCAGAATCGAAGGACCCGATCTCCCGATAGAGGAAATTGATGAAGCGACCAGTTTCTGGGTTGAGGGAGCGGAATTTTCACAACTCTATCGGAAAGGCCGTTGGGATGGTTACAAACATTTGATGACAAAGAAGGGGGCGATTATTGTCCCCACTGGGCTGCTTTCCGTTCTTACAGACGTATTGGACCGTGCGGTAATCGCTTACAAGATCGATGACAAGCGGAAAGTCCCTAAGAAAGCACATTCGTTCCCAACTCGCGGTCACGAACTCCGTGACTATCAGAAAACGGTGCTTAAGGCAGTGGCAAAAGAGGAGCGAGGTGTGCTTCAGTTGGCAACAGGAGCAGGGAAGACCCTCATTGGTGCTCACATCATCGCAAATCGTGGGTTGAAAAGCCTATTCTTTGTACACACAAAAGATCTTCTCTATCAAGCAATCGGGGTCCTGGAGAATGTGCTGAACTTTCCGATCGGACAGATTGGAGATGGGAAAGTCGATCTCCAGGATGTCACTGTCGCAACGATTCAGACTACGGCGCGCGCGCTCCACTTGAAATTGAACAAGGAAAAGACCGATGAGGTTCCCTTATGGGTGGATGAAGGGGGCGAGTCTCTTACCGTTTCCGATGAGGAAGCCATTCAACAGGCACTCAAGGATTGCCGAATGGTCATCTTTGATGAATGCCATCACCTTCCCGCCGATACATTTTACGATATCGCTATGAAGATTCCGAATGCCTATTATCGCTACGGGCTCTCTGCGACCCCATGGCGGTCCGATCATTCCGATTTGATGATCGAAGCCGCTCTCGGAAAAAAACTCTGTCAGGTCAATTCCACTGATCTAATCGAGCGTGGATATCTAGTCAAACCGAAGATCACAATGTTCGAGATTCTTCCCACTGGAAAGCGACTTCGACGGCATTTCGCAACGGTATACAAAAGCGAAGTCGTCGAAAACGAAGAACGAAATCGGATCATTTCAGAGGTCGCCATTCATAGTTCCCAGAAAGGGAGGTCGGTCCTCATTCTCGTCAACCAGATACGTCATGGAGAACTTCTCGAGAAACTCATTCCGGAAGCGACATTTATCAGCGGGAACGATTCTAGTGAAATCAGGAACATTGCTCTTCAGAGATTGAAAGCGAAGACCGATCAGGTACTGATTGCGACCACCTTGGCGGACGAGGGATTAGATCTCCCTTCGCTTGATGTCCTCATTCTGGCTGGAGCGGGCCGCAGCGAAACCAGAGCACTCCAAAGAGTCGGCAGAGTCCTGAGACCTCACCCTGGTAAGACGACGGCAACGATTGTGGATTTCTGGGACCAGACACTCTACCTGGAGGAACACAGCAAAGCCCGTTTTGAGATCTATACGACCGAGCCCGCTTTCGATGTAGAAATAAGGCCACCAAAAACTAAAGGGCCACGACCCTCTCGCCAACGAATCCTATCGGAAAATTGAAGACACAAGCGTTCGCAATCTTTCTATCCAGCTGGCTGCTCTTCACTCTGTTTCACCCGGGCCACCCACTGACCGTCGATAGCGCGACTACGCTTCAGACTGTTCGTGCACTCGCTCAAGGACATCTCGACATCCCGGAGACTATGGTGACAAGAGTGGGGCGTGGCGGGCTGCACTACAGTCTCTACGGTCCTTTGCTTCCTATGCTTTCGCTCCCTGGTTACTGGTTGGGGGCGATGTTCGATGACCCGCCCCCACCTCCGGGAAGCGCGGAGGTAGGGTTGGGTGATTGGATGGCATTGAATACCAATCAATGGATCTCTGGAGCGATGGTGGCTGTACTCTTTCTTATCGGAGTCCATTGTGGGCTTTCCTCAAGACTCTCTGCAGTTCTCGCAATTCTTTGTGCAATCAGCACTCTCATCTTTCCCTATTCTAGAGATTTCTTCTCACAGCCATTATGCGCATTCCTCCTGACCCTATCCGGGTATGGGATTCTGGCTTTTTCGAGAGAACGTAGGGAGAGATTTCTGTGGGTTGCCGCGGTGTCCGCAGCTCTCCTTCCTTGGGGTCGGATGGATATGGGGATTGCTTTTGTCGGATTGTACTTGTGGGTCATCATCGATTCGCTAAAACAATCTGAGAATCTTGGGAAAAAGAGAAAGGAAATGATGATACTTTCGGTTCCGATTCTTACCTCCCTGGCGCTGTTATTCTTCTTCGACTGGTACCGATGGGGTCGTTGGAGCAGTTCACCTTATGGGGAGCAGAATTTTAATGTTCCCCTTATCGATTCGGTTCCAAAGTTCTTGTTTAGCGTTGAACTGAGTGTCTTTCTATACAACCCGCTTCTTCTCCTTTCCTTCTGGTTTCTCGCCCGAGGGTGGAACGAAATGAAATCATTGGGTATCGCTATTCTCTCGATTGATGCAATCTATATCGTTGTGGTGGGGAAGTATCAGGATTACCATGGCGGTATTTGCCCGGGGCCGCGTTATTTTCTTTCTCTGGTCCCGTTTAATCTGATCCCTCTTTTCATCGGACTTTCTCGTTTGAGGAATCCAAAAGCAACTGCGTGGGCTATGGTCGTTCTGCTTGCGACTGTTGGAATTGCGATGAATGCATACGAAACATTAGTCGACTATACATCCGCACCCCCGGCATGGGATTATTGGATGAACCTTCTGATGGGAATGATCGAGAAATGACATCGAGGACACTAATCGTGTCCTCATCATCTCAATATGACTAACGCCTCCCGACCAAGACTAACACCCGCCTGGACAATCCTGGCACTCCTCCTTTTGGTCGGTCTCGCCCTCCGTTATGCATACATTGTCCAGATCGAATCTCCTCCCTTTTCGGACATGGCCGACTACGAGACGATGGCTTTGAACCTTCTCGATGGGGAGGGATTGGTGATGAATACCCCACACCTGGTTTACAAAGCCTATCGCCCGCCTCTCTATCCTCTTTTCATCGCGGGTGCATACAAGGTTTTTGGATCACATGCGATGAATGTACGTGTAATCCAAGTGTTTCTCAGTACCTTGACCCTCTTGTTTGTTTTCCTGATGACCCGAGAGTTGGTCTCTGGCACTCCGAATTCGGAGAAAGCGGTCTCCCGCGAAAGGTTATCCATTGGTATCGGACTTTTGGCCGCAGGGCTCCTTGCTTTCGATGAGAGTTCAATCTTTTTCTGTGGCCAGCTGCTATCGGAAACCCTTTTTATCTTTCTGTTGGTGGCTCTCGCATACTTTGTCCTTCTTGGATCCCGGAAACCTGGGTTGGCAATCGCGACATTAATCGGAGTCGTCGGAGGATTGTTAATACTCACACGTCCTATTGCTGGACCCCTATTTCTCTTCTGCGTTTACTGGTTCTTCATGCGTTCTCGAAAATTTCACAAACCACCGCCCTCCGATTGGAAAGAGTTTTCCATATTTGACTCCCCCTATTCTCCTCCCATCGTCATGATTGTGTACGCGGGAGTCATCGTGATGTGTTGGGGAGTCAGGAATCAGGCGGTACTTGGTGAGTTTGTCCCTGTAAGCACAAACGGAGGAGTCAATTTTTATCTCGGTCACCATGAGGGTTTTGGTTACGATTCGTTCGGACGAAAGGAAGACATTCGAAGGGTCCTACGTGCGAAAGGGATTGATGATGAGGTTACCGAAAGTAAAATTTTTACCCAGGCCGGGCTCGAGTTTATCTTGGAGAACCCAAAAGTCGACCTCTTGAATACCTTCAAAAAGCTTGATTACCTCTATCTGGAACCGGCCGATTTGAAATCCTTATTCAACCCAGTGAAATGGTGGAGTTATCTCGATTCGCCCTACCGGCCATGGCCATGGGAAAGCCGTGACCGACGAGTCCGTTTTTGGCCTGTCAAAGATGAGGAAGGGAACCGGATCCTCCCGACATATCGACAATGGTTCTGGCAAGAGGGTCGATATCCCTTGGTCTTCTGGGGGTGGCCGACCATCATCTTGACACTGTTTGGACTTATGGTGGGGTTTGGGAGATTACGGAAATTATCCTTGCCTCTCGGGATTATCTTAATCTACACATTCACGATGTTGATCTTTTTTACCAATGCACGGTTCCGAGCCCCCATGATCCCGTTTCTATATATTTTTGCGGCAGTAGGAATTGGAAAGATTGTTTGGGGAATACCCAAACCGGAAACGAAGTTCACCGAAAAACCAGTCGAGGAACCCCCCTCCGCTAAAGAATCAACCGAAGGGGCGGATGATCCACCAGAGGGAGTCAATCCTATTCGGGTGCAATTGAAGGAACCTTAGGAACGCTTCAGTTCATTTCGGCACTGTTCCCGGAACTCCTCTTCGGATTCGCCGCCCCAATTTCCAGCGGATCCTCTTACGAATGCGGCTTTTGATTCCTCATTTTTACCGAGGTTCCGACAGGTCAATCCTATCCAATAGTAAGACTCCGATTCGTTTGGTTCGGCCGGTCGACCCACCCCAAGGTTGCGAGGGTATTTAAGAGACATGCGAAAGTCTTGTAGGGCTTCGTCGAAGCGCTCTTCCTCATAAGACTTTTTGCCTCGTTCCATGAGAGCCTTCACCCAGAGATTTCGGGAGGTTTTTCGGCTCTCCCAATTGGAGAAACGGGTGTCCCCCAGGAAATCGATTGTTTTCGAATACTCACCAAGTTTGTTGTACGCCGCCGCAAGGTCCTCGCTGAGGTCGTTCAGACGAAAGTTTTCTGGTCCCAACTCAGTCAAGAGCTCAACAACCTCTTCGGGTTGATCGCTCAAAAGTGAGGACAACTCCGCGTAAAGAGGTTGATCGGAGGGGCGCAGGGCAATGGCTCTTCGGTAGAAAGCCTCGGCACGGGACAGATCTTCTTTCTCTTTCCAATAACAGAGTCCCAAATTACGGTGGGCTTGCGCAAGATCCGGTCGTTGTTGTATCGCCTTCTCCCATTCGGCGGTCGCCTCCGAAATGCGTCCGAGGTTCGCCAGCACGTTTCCCCTCAATAAAGCAATCCTTCCATCATCCGGACGGAATTTCCTAATAACCTCAAGGATCGGAACAGTCTCGGGTCTAGAAGGAAAAACGTAGTCGACTTTCCAGTCACCCAGTTTCTCAAAGAGGGATTCAGCGGTCTGCTGCGATGACCCAATCAAAGCGATTGCGGCCGCAAAAAAATATTGGACAGGCGAGGTCGGAAACGATTGGATGTATCGGTCCACCATTAAAGGCATCGCGAAGAGGTACGCCACACGTGGCATACCCATCTCCTCAAACGCGATCTGCGCCTCGAGAAATTCAAAATCTGGAGCGCCCAAGAACGAGAATGCTTCATCAAACATCTCCCGAGGAAGGGTCGGGTCTTCACAGGCTAAAATTGCTCTAGGAATCAGCGCGGTGGGGTCTTGAGATTGGAGATCTTTGGCCAATGCGAATGCATCGCTGTTCCGACCAGCACCAAAGAATGCCATCGCGAGATGTTCCCAGGCTCGAGAATCTCTGGGATTGACCTGCGCGGCTTTCTCGAAGAGTGGAATCACCTGCTGTCGTCTCCCGAGTCTCATGACTGCCCGACCTTTGAGGTCATAGCCTAAGGAGGAGTTCGGATCTAATTCAATCAACCGATCCGCACGTCTCAAAACCTCGGTATAGTTCCCGGATCTGAAATCCGTAACACCCAGAAAATAGTGAGCCATAAAATGATCGGGTTCAATTTCGAGTGTGGACTCGAACTGACTTTGCGCTTCAGTTTGAAGGCCTGCTTCGATATCGAGAACTCCAAGACGGAATGAAGCCTCGGCATGGTTGGTGGCCTCTAGGATGACTCGTTCATAGAGTTCCCTCGCCCGCTTGCGCGAGGTTTCGCGATCATTTTCCAAAGCCTCTGAAAAGAGTTCTTCTACGCTCATCTCCTCTTCATCTTTCTGTTCTTCAGCTACTGGCGCCTCAACTTTGGTCAATGGCAGTGGGTACTCAAACTCGGCAATCAACTCTTCATTGCTTCGCAAAAGCGTGAACTTACCTTCCGCCCCATGATCTCCCGCCAATGTAAATGTGCGAACCTCTTTAGGGGTTAGATCAGTCTCGAATGACTGTTCACCTCCTTTGACTGACGCAAACCTGAGTTGGCAATCTCTGTAGTCCTTAGTCGAAAGAATATTAACTGACTCGATGTCACCTCTATCATCATTCACCACCTCAAAGACGACATCCTGGGTGGCGAAATCAAAACCTTGTTCAAATCCATATACCGGATACCACCATTCTTCCCAGGAGACATCATCATGGGGGAATAATTCGCCATAATCCGCCTGAGTCAGGAGAGGACCGCTCTGGACTTCGATATAGGGACCGTCCTCGTCAGTGATGGCTTCCTGACTGACAAGTCCATCGTCCGATTGCCCCCATGTCCAGGCCTTTTTTCCTTTCAAAACACGGTGATCGGCCACTTGCACCAAGCCTTTGTCCAGATCGACATCGTAACATCCGAAAAAGTCTTGATCGCATTCCCAGGCGAAGATGGATGTAGGACGGTCATAGTTCTTGAGCCAGGAGATGTCCTTACCATCATGGATCGGCCAATCGAAGAATTCTTCCCCGTTATGGTCGCAACCAAGGGTCATCGGAAAGATGAAGCGAGTTCCGGCTCCACATGGGAAAGCCGTGCAGTTCCAGAAATAGTAGGGATGAATCCCCTCTTGGGGATTGGAGATTTTGATCTCTTCATGCAGGTAAGACCGATCCGGATAAAGAGTCAAATCGACATTCCAACGTGTCCGGAAAATATGTTCGGTATTTGAAATGTGGAGGGTTGCCGACCCATCGTGATTCTCCTTGACAAGACCGTTTACTGGAGAAATAGCAGTCACCGTATGACCATGTGGACCGGTATTCCATTCAATCCCTCCAGAGATCCATGCTCCTCTCATCCCGATCAGCCCGGGTTTGACCACATTATTGCGATGGAACATCTCTTTTCCAGTGATCTTGTTAAGAACCGAAAATATTCTCCCACCCAGTTCGGGTAGGCAGGTGACTTTCAGGAAATCGTTTTCAAGGAACAAGGCCTTATACGTCTTCATCTCGTGTGTGGTCGAGATGATCTCCTGCATCGTGTAGGGATAAACAATCTTCCCATCAAGGGCCCAAAACTCGGGATAGGGATCATCTTCCCAGGCGTAGGTGGGAAGGTCGATCGAACCCTCCCAGGCTTTTACTTGTGATTGGGCGGGTAGCGTTATCCCAAGTACGATAAGGAACAGTAAATGACTCATGAATCGGAGTGACATAGGTTTTTCCTTTGTTGATTGGAACCGAAATCCAATGCCGGGATCGGTCGCTTTTGGGGAGGGAGGATAATCGATTCGAGATTGACAGAGTAGCCGTCCTTGGGAGATCTCCACGGGTGGGGATTTCGTGAAATCCTATCAATCCTCCCTCCACTAGGGGTTCCAGATGACCCGAAATCGATTCAGGTGCTACAATCCAGGTATTAAGACTCATCGCCGTTTGGTCGAAAATGGATAAAGTAAGATTCTATCCGGGAGAGCGTTTTGATCACTAAAGCCATCATTCTTGCAGCCGGTCGAGGAGAGCGCCTGTGGCCATACAATGCCACCAATGCCAAAGCTGCGCTTTCTATCGGGACACGACCCCTCGTTCAATGGCAACTTGACAGCCTATCCGAAACGGGGGTCAAGAAGGTCTGCATCGTTGTCGGTCTTCTCGAAGGGATGGTGCGTAATGCCTGTGCGACATGGGAAAGAGCGAATCCAGAAAAGATGGAAATCTCGTTTACCGAACAGAAGGTTCCAACAGGCACCGCCGACGCTGCCCTGCTCGGAATTCAATCACTCGGTTGTCATGACGAACCAGTCTACGCCATTCCGGGCGATCTGTATTTCCAAGTAGAGGATCTCCAATTGCTGGAGAAATCGGTTCAATCGAGTTGCATCTCCGCATTGGTCGCACCGGTCTCCAAGCGAGATGTTCAAGAGTGCGTTCGGGTTGAAATTGAAAATGACAAAATTGTCGAGGTTCGCGCCCATTCCAGAGAGTACTCGACTAAATCTCGAAAACTGACCGGACTCATGGCTTTGCCATCGGACTTTTCCTCCGTTCTTTCATCGACTCCCGACATCCCAACATGCGTGGAGATCGGAGGAATGGCTCCGATTGATCGTACTCTGGCCGAAAGCCTTCACCAGTCGATTGTATTGGGTCTGGAAGTGCTTCCTGCTGAAGCCACACAACCTATCGTGGATATCGATAAGCCTTGGGACTTATTGGAAGCCAACCGATTGTCCGCGATCATCCAAACAAAGAACCTAACCGAGCACGATCTATCGGAAGGAAGTAGCATCGACTCCTCAGCGCGGATTGAAGGATCTGTTCGTTTGGGTAAGGGAAGCAAGATCGGGCCTGGAGTGATTGTCTACGGCAATCTTGTCGTTGGGGAGAATAGTTTCATTACCGATGGGGCTTTTGTTGAAGATTCCGTGGTGGTGGGCGATGGGTGTCAGATCTGGCGTGGGGCGCTCATCGGAAAACAGTCCGTCATTGGTCATGGATGCAATGTTGGGCATGGCGCCGAGTTTGAGGGGCTCATGCTACCGGAATCGTATAGCTACCACTATGGTGAATTCTGGGGAATTCTAGGACGCTGTTCAGATCTGGGGGCGGCAACCGTTTGTGGCACGCTTCGGTTTGACGATGGTGAAACACCGCACAGGGTGAAGGGCCGAAAAGAAATTCCTAGATACCATTCAAATGCCACTTATCTCGGCGACTATGTCAGAACCGGAGTGAATGCCATTTTAATGCCGGGAGTAAAGGTTGGTCCTTATTCTTTAATCGGCGCAGGGGTTTTACTTGGAGAAGATGTCCCCAACAACACGTCGGTATTTCTCGAACAGAGTCAAAAAAGAGGGAGTTGGGGGCCAGAGCGGTACGGGTGGTAGCCTCGCATCTCCTTCTTTTGACCTATCCCATGTAGACCTCCATTCAGAGTGTGCTAGCCTCTTCGCATCTTTCGCGAACCATCGATTCCGAAGAAGAGTGTTCTAGCTTGTTGGCGGGCAAAACTTTGCGCTGTTTAAACTTTTTTCGTCCTTCAAAGGACCTTTCGATCTTTCTCCTGAGTATGGCACTGGTGTTTCTCACAGGGTGTAACCCATCTACTAATGAAGATAGGGTGCATCTCACCTATTGGGAAAAGTGGACAGGTTTTGAGTTTGAGGCCATGCAAAAAGTGGTGGACCAGTTTAACGAAACTCAAGATGACATCTTTGTCGACCTGCTTTCTACAAGCCAGATCGAGAGGAAAATCATAGTTTCAATCGCAGGAGGAAATCCCCCCGATGTCGCTGGGATCTTTTCCGAGTTTGTTCCTGTGTTGGTCCAAATGAATGCCCTCTATCCCCTGGACGGTTACCTGGAGCAGGCGGGAATAGACGGGGAGAAGGATTTCATTAATTCCTATTGGAAGGTTTGCAACTATGAAGGATACACCTGGGCGCTTCCCACTACCGGAGCCGCACTAGCCTTTCATTACAATAAGAAAACATTTGGTGAGTCTATAAATGGATTGAGTTTTCCACCGAAGACTCTAGATGAACTGGATGCTTATGCAGAGATTCTGGATGCGACCGATCATGATAGAATTGTTAACGCAACTTTTCTGCCTAGCGAGCCGGATTGGTGGCCATTTGTTTGGCCGCTGTTTTTCGGCGGTGAACTCTGGAATGGGAAAGATAAGATCACATTAACCTCAGACAAAGTGGTTAAAGCTTATGAATGGGTGGCAAGTTATTCGGAACGCCTGGGAGTAGAAAGAGTTCAGGCATTTCGCGGTGGGTTCGGGGATCTTTTTGCCTCTCCGCAGAACCTTTTTTTATCTGGAAAACTCTGCTCCGAACTTCAGGGGAACTGGATGCAAACTTTCGTCGAGAAGTATGCCCCCGACCTGGAATACGGGGTGGCTCCAATGCCCACTGACACCGAAGACCTGTATGGTACGAGTCTTGTCGAGTGCGATATCATTTTTATACCCAAAGGTTCAAAGCATCCGGATGAGGCGTTTGAGTTTATTCAATACGTAACGGGTCAGGATGGTATTGAAGCCTTCACGACAGGCCTTCGATCAATCAATCCCCGAAACGTTCGTAGCGAGGAATTCATTCAGAATCATCCCAATGACAACATGGAATTTTTCGACAGTCTAGCGATGAGCGATAAAGCGAGAGCCAACCCACGGATTCCCCTCTGGTATGAGATGCTAGATGAAATGAAGGCCGTCTTCGATAAAATCTGGCTCCATAAGGGAGAACCCTACGAAGTACTCAAAGAAGCGGAGGAACGGCTCCAAGAGCGGCTCGATCGTGACCTCAGAACCTGGGATAGGGTGAAGGATGTCCGTAAGGTGGAGTGGGACGAGTTTGTCGAAACCACTCGTCAAGGAGCCCACCCATTATGACAAGAGGGGATCGACAAAAGCTCTTTATGGGGCTCCTATTCATTTCTCCATGGATAATCGGCTTCATCCTATTCCTAGCCTATCCGATAGCCGCGTCGCTCTATTATAGTTTGTGTCATTATTCAGTCCTCGCCGAACCGGTCTATGTCGGGATGGAGAACTATACGAGTCTCCTACATGATTCTGTTTTCAAGGTCGCCCTGGTCAATACCCTTATTTATGCCGCAATGGCGCTGCCGATTAACATGCTAATGGCGCTCGGTTTAGCCGTCCTCATGCACCGTCCCATACCGGGGCGAGGAATCTTTCGGACCATGTTTTTCTTGCCCTCTCTGGTTCCCTTGGTAGCGATGGCAATCCTCTGGAGCTGGCTGTTGAATACAGAGTACGGTCTTGTGAACTACTTGCTCTCGCTTGTCAATGTTCCTCCGGTCGATTGGTTAGGAAGCACACAGTGGTCAAAGGTATCGATGGTTTTTCCGACTACTTGGGGAGTGGGGGGGATGATTGTCATCTACCTTGCGAGCCTTCAAGAAGTTCCTCTTCATCTCTATGAGGCAGCGAGACTCGATGGCGCAAGATTTTGGCGTCAGTTTTGGCATGTCACCCTGCCACTTATCTCGCCTGTCGTTTACTTCAATCTGATCATCACCATCATTCAGCTTCTTCAAGTATTCATCATACCCTACATCATGACCAAAGGTGGGCCAGCGCGCTCCACACTCTTTTTCGTCCAATATGTTTATGACACCGCCTTTCGGTTTCTTCGAATGGGATATGCATCGGCGATGGCCTGGATTCTGTTCCTTGTGATCCTGGGCCTAACGCTTATTGCTACCTGGGCTACTGCGAAAAGGATTTATTACTCGGCGGAATGATGAAATTCTTCAAACCACATAGCGCGGTTCCCGATAGCGAGAGCGAAAGCATCTTTCTGATTCTTCGATTCTTGGCGCTCCTGGTGTTTGGCCTCGCCTTTGCGCTCCCATTTCTTTGGACAGTGTCGACAAGTTTGAAGAGACTGGCCGATACCACAAAGATGCCTCCAGAATGGATTCCGCGAACCAGTGTATACAGTGCCGTCGTTAATGGAAACCGAATCTCACGAGCCGATGTTGCCTGGGGATCCCCTGAGAATCGCATCGATCAGACTGGACAATTTCCACCGAATGTCGATCTAGCCTGGGTGCGCCCAGAAGGATCTGAAGTGGCTTATCGAGCCGTCAAGAAAGAAGATCTAGAAAAGGTCGATGATATAATCGATTTCCAATGGGCGAACTACCTGGGTGCGGTAAAAGCCATCCCGTTTTGGGTGTACACGCAGAACACACTCTTCCTCTGTTTCTTGAGCGTCCTCGGAACTTTGGCGAGCAGTGCTATCGTCGCTTATGGGTTTTCGCGTATTAAATGGCGAGGTCGCGACACCACTTTCTTGTTGGTATTAGCAACGATGATGATCCCGTTTCCGGTCATCATGATTCCCCTTTACTCTCTCTTTCGGGAAGTGGGACTTATCGGGACTATGGTTCCCTTATGGTTGCCCACATTTTTCGGCAACGCTTTTTTTATCTTCCTTCTACGTCAGTTCTTTCGAGGGATACCAGAAGATTTAACCGACGCCGCGAGAATCGATGGGTGCAGCGAGTGGCGGATTTTTTGGAATATCATCTGTCCGCTCTCGCACTCCGCCTTAATTGTCGTGGCGATTTTCAAGTTCATTGAAACCTGGAACGACTTCCTCGGCCCTTTTATTTTCCTTACCGATCAACGAGATTTTACCCTGGCTTTGGGGCTTCAGTTTTTTCAGAGTCAGCATGGTGGCACCGATTGGCATTACTTGATGGCAGCCTCCACTCTAGTAACCCTCCCCGTTATCCTCCTCTTCTTTTTCGCTCAACGGAAGATTATCGAGGGAATCTCCATGACAGGTATGAAAAACTAACCTGAAAAGAGCATCGGAGGAAACCGAGTCATGGCATGTGCATTACGTGGGGTGCTCCTATCGTTCGAGATCCTGGATTTCACGATCAAAACAGTCGGGGCAGAGACCATGAGTAAAATCCGCCTCAGTGTGGTCGCTGACATAAACCTCCACTTGGCTCCAAAAGCCTTCGTCATCCCGGATTTTTTTACAGGAAGCGCATATTGGAATAATCCCTCTAAGAGTTTTAATTTCCGATAGAGCGGTTTCCAATTCCCTTCTTCGAGACTCCAGACTGGCTGTTCGATCTTCCACTCTTTCCTCCAATTCGTCGCGATACTCTCTGAGGGCGGTATGACTTCTTAAGAACCCGAGCAATGCCAGAAGTGCGACGGTTCCGACTGCGCCCATTGGTAAATAGAATTCCGGTTTTCGCCAAAGTGGAAACGCGACCCGAAACGAATGTGATTCAGGTGTTGGGTCCAAGTTTCGGTGGAGATCCGCGGCACGGACCTCGAATCGGTAACTTCCGGGTGATAGAGAAGGCGTGAGAACCGTCCTCTCCGATGAGAAAGGGGACCAATCAGACTCGACCACATCGCTTTCGAGTGGAATGAACCTCCACGAAAACTCGAGATGGTCCGGGTGTGTCGAGTTCCATGCATCGATTCCTGTAAATTTCAGAATTCCTACTCCATGATATCCGATTTCCTCTGGAGCCTCCTGGATGAAGGTTTCTGGTGGAGACCGATCGGGAAAATATTGGTAAACACCACTCGACTTCGCACTTAACCAGAGTTGACCACTCAGTCCCTCACCAATCCTCTCAACCGATGTGTTAGGCATTCCATGATCGTGCGTGAAGTTTATCCACCTGCCATCCCGGTATGAGGCGACCCCCCTGAGACTATAGGCAACCCATATCGCTCCATCCGAAGTTTGAAAAACCTCTGAGATGTGGTTAGAGATGAGTCCCTCCTGATCTGTGAAACGGTGAACGCCTTCTTCGTTAAGGTAGAGGACCCCATCACCCAAGGTACCAAGCCACACTGTTCCATCCGATGCACAATGTATTGAGGTGTAAACGTACTCGGCCAATTCGGGGTATTGGTCACTCAGATTAACAGTGGATTGCCCGATGATGTGTTCTACTCGATTCCCTTGAACGATGTATGTGTCTTCATCTATTCCTTCAGCGACTTTCAGATTTGTCTCTTTCGGAATCTCTCCATACCGGGGGTGTCCAATGAAACGATAACCCTCTAACTGGAAGACACCCGGCCCACCCAGAATCAAGATACCCTCATGAAATCGAATGATTTCTATGGGTGGGCTTACTTCGGAAATAGGTATTGATTGAATGACCGCGTTCTCATGCAGGGAAAACTCAATTGCTTGATCGTCTGAAGCTATCCAAACACGTTGATTCTCAGGGCGAGTCATCGAGATGACCGGGTGTGCGAAATCGTAGTCTATCACCCACCTGTCATTTCCATATGTGGCGAGCCCCCCTTGGTCGTCTGCGCATAGAGGGGCGTGATCGAGAGAAAGTGTGAGAGTTTCCTCTTTTAGAAGAGTTCCCTGGTCACTGGATATGAATCTTCTCCAAGACTTTCTTTCACCATGGATCACACCCTCGGGAGTCCTGATCCATAAGGAGTGATCGCTTGATTCCCAAATGCTAAGAATATCCGGTTGGCCAATCGCTTCATCGAACCGAAGGTCAGTCCACTGGCCTTCTTTTTTCATTCGTAACCCGCCTGCTGTTCCCACAAGCAATTCCCCAGTGGTCAATTCGGCTATACAGGAGATGGGTTCAGGTATTGACTGGGTGTGATAGGTCCATGGATTCAGATGTGTTCCCCGGACCCAAGTATTTTCATCGAAACGGAGAACGCCCCCTTTTGCAACTGCCCAGACTGTCCCCGATGAGTCTCTCAGGAATTGGGAGTAAACGGGTTTCTCCTCATTCTCATCGAGAATTTGAAGCCAATCAGTCCCATCAAAGTGCAATGCGTGGTTCCCCTCAAGGTTGACCCAAGTCATTCCTGATGGATCTTGAAGGATTTGACGAACCGGGACGCCACCTGTCAGCTCTGGACCTATTATCGGATCCCAGATTGCCTCACCAGAGGGGCCAATCGAAAGTGCTTGAACGTATCCATTAAGGGAACCGACCCAAAGGGAACCGTTGTTCTTCCAATGAAGAGCGGAAACACCGAAAAGGGTGTCCGCATCGAACCTGGTCACTTTACCCTCCCGGATGAAGGATAGCCCCTGCCGGGAACCAACCCACAAACCCCCATCCTCATCCGGTTCCAGAACCTCGACATCATTCCCGGCCAATCCATCCTCTTCCGAGATCAGGCGGCCCCTGGTCTCGTGGATGCCATAGACACCTTTCCCCGGAATAGCCAGCCACACGGATCCATCCACTGATTCAGTCAAATGAGTGACGGATTCAAGGTCGATTCCTCGGTGCGAGAAGAAAGATTTGAAATGCCAGCGCGTATCAGTCGCCTGAACCGATAATGGCCCTGAAACAAGGAGAATGATCAGAAGGAGAACGGACTGCCTCATGGATCGATAGAATGAACGACTATCTGAGGGTTTCAAGAGGAGACAGAGGTGCGGGTCAACTTTTATGAATTGCTCTTATCGTATATAGATGGTCCATGAAACATCAAAGAGTGGATGCCTTTGAATCTCCTGTGGAGGTGGAAATGACGGAGAAACCGAGAGTTTCCAGTCTTGCGTTCTTCGCACTCTTGTTTGGCGCCACTGCGATCGGATTCGCACCCATCTTCATTCGACTATCCGAGGTGGAACCGACCTCGACCGCCTTTTGGAGGGTCTTTTTGGCTCAACCCTTCTTATGGGTGATTTTTTTTCTTCAAAAAAGATCTCAACCGTCCACGCCGAAACCTGAAAATCGCGTTGACCTGGGTTGGCTCTTTCTCGCAGGTTCGATTTTTTGTTTCAATGCTGCCATTTGGCATTGGAGTATCAAGTACACATCCGTGGCCAATGCGACTCTCTTTTCCAACATGGCACCCATTGTGGTCACTCTCGCTGGATATCTATTACTTGGAGAGAGAGTAACTCGTTTGTTTATCGTTGGATTGGCTCTGACCCTATCGGGAGCGTTACTCATTGGAGGGGATAGTTTTTCGATTGGCTGGGATCAAATTTACGGGGATGGCCTCGGAATCTTGACCGCTGTTTTCTATGGCGCCTACCTCATGTCTGTCAACCACGTTCGAGGGAGATTCTCCGCTCCCACAGTCATGGCGTTCGCGGGGGTTGCGAGTTCGTTCTGGCTGATATGGATCTCTCTTGCGACAGAATCGAATGTGGTCCCTTCCTCGGTAAATGGGTGGTTGGCGGTATTTGGGCTGGCAACTGTCTCACATGTCCTTGGCCAGGGGTCGATCGCATTTGGCCTTGGACACCTACCCACATCTCTTTCTTCGGTCATATTACTTTTACAACCAGTGGTCGCGGCCATCGCTGCTTGGGTGATCCTCAATGAACCGATGGGGGGGATTCAAATTGTCGGGGGAATCGTTGTTTTATTGGGAATTTATGTCTCAAAACGTGGGGCCATGTAAAAGAACCTGACACAAACCGCTTGCGGTCCTTCCGAGGAAACTCTATAGTCTTAGATGTTTACGGGCGATTAGCTCAGCTGGCTAGAGCACCTGGATCACAACCAGGGGGTCGCAGGTTCAAGTCCTGCATCGCCCACCAATCCTCCGTATTCTCAAATAATACCTATGAACCAGAAACTTGAACCCTTTCCGCTCAATCTTTCGGGGAATCTGGGAACGGAACTCTCAGATATTGAGAATCTGATCGCCGATTTTACCCCGGAGCAACTCCATTCAATCGTGCGGTTGGAGACTGGCGTCCGACGGACGATGGATCCGCTCAATGTGATTCTGGTCATCGAACAGATCCTTCAGGATCTTGGATTTCGGTCTGAGATTTATATCCAAACGACTCATGGCGACAAAAACAATCCGATTCCTGAAAAACCTAGCCAGAAAGGGATGATGCGGTTTCACTTTCAAGAGTATGGCGCTATTGCGGGTGATGAATTTGGCGTCTGTATCGACCTTGCACCTGTCGATGAGCTGAATGATTTTCCCGACAACCAAGAATCGTTCTTAAACTTTTTCTGTCGTCAGGTTGGGACGGTTCTCGCCCACCAATGGGTGTTCCAAAATTTAGCGAGAACACAAGAGAGACTCTTGTCCGCCATCAATACAGTCCAAGAAATTTCCGGGTTTGTCGGACATGAAATTCGAAGCCCACTAGCATCGCTTCAGTCATTATTTTTTCTGATGGAGGACCAACTCCAGGAAATCAGTCGATTGGAGCAGGTGAGCGATGAGGACTGGAAGCCTTTCGTAGACAAGATGGGGCAGTCTTCCGCACTGTTGAGGAAAGTCATTCGGTCGACCTATCTTTTGGGGACATTGGATATGGACCCAGACACTTTTCGAAAGAATTTGGAATGGGTTGAGATGGGTAAATCTCTTCTTGTCAGTGCCGCTTCGGCTTACTCATTTGAAATAAGACGAAGGAGACAGAGGGTGGTTATTCGCCGAGATGCCCATTTCTCCCACGATTTTATTCATGTACACCGAGCTTGGTTTGAAGCCATATTCGATAATCTTTTAGGGAATAGTGTCAAATATGCTATCGATGGTGGAAGAATCGATTTTTCCATTCTCGAGGTCGAGGGGGAGTATGTGATCCATGTAAGTAACCCAGTCAATAATCCTCCTTCCCCCGAACGACTCAATCGTCTTTTCGAAAAAGGGTATCGAGAAGATATGGAATTCGATGTGAAATCGATTGGCGCGAACCAAGGGCTGGGACTCTATTTTGTCAACCGTATCGTAACTTTAGGGTATGGTGGAAGAGTTCGGGTGTGGGTGGATGCGGAACGAAACTCTGATGGTGGACAGGATTCACAGCAGGTTGAAACTCAGTTATTTGGCAATCCGGATGAACCGCTGTCAGAAGAGGCGACCACTTACTTCCACATCGAGATTCGAATACCGAAGTCGTCGCTATCGAGTTGACCCTCCTCGATTTATTCCGCATCAAGCGCTGTGATTTCCAGCACCAAAAATGAACCTGCGTGGTCTCCCTCCTGACAACAAAGCGCGAACTGTCCCTGACTCGCTCCCGGTGTAAATTTAAATGGATATGTCCAAACTAGATTTTCCTTTTGCCCCCGGAGGTATCCAACAAGTATCGAATCAGTTTCGATGGGAATTTCGTTTGTTCCCGGAAATCCGGTGGAAAACTGGTTCTTGAATAGCAACTTAGAAAAAAAATCACCGGACAAAATCGCCGGAGGCGGTTCTGGCTCATCTCCGAAAAATGGGGTCGAGTAATCCGAAAAATAGACAAGTCCGACCTTCCCCCCTTTTACCCAATCTCCAGGTTGGACGGCAAGGAGGTATTCGTACTCGCCAGTTGCTGTGGAACCGAGCCGTGCTAAAGACGCGATTCGGTCGACCCCACCAGGGTGAGGGCTGAGAGGGAAGGGGATTGAATCCTTCTCGTCCATGGATTTCAAGAATTCCGATGCGATGTATACGTTTCTCAAATTCGGTGTACGAACCTGTGTCCATTCTCCAAAGATTTCCATCGCTATGACTACTGCTCCCTGATAGAGGGAACCCAAAATTCTAGCCTGTTCTGAAGGAGCATCGCGGAGGTTTACTTTTTCGCCGGTTACCACGGCTATCCTCTGTGGAACCCGTTCAGTCAGGTTTCCAGCCAACCATCCATCTGTGCCCGAACTAATGACCACTCTATGCCATTCATCGTCTGTGTCTTTCCATTCCACCAAGTCCCCCTGATAAACGGCGGCAACTTGCCTGAAATCGATCCCCGGACCCTCTCGAAGTGCCACACCTTGTCCGTTAATGCTCAGGTACCGTTCGGGAGAGAGGACGATGGGGTGGATTGAATCACGAAACAGGTCGCGGTTCCCAACGGATACGACGCCTAGAGAGTTGGATTCGAGTGTGTTCAATCTCTCCATTGATTCGACTGGAGGTTCGGGGAGAGGTTCGATTGGCCTATTTCCAAACACAGGGCCATCAATTCTAGGAGGAGGTTTAAGTGGGGTGATCTCTCGCGCCTCAGGGTTTTGCGGGATTACGGAACCTTGCCGAGTGTGAGGACGGGGCGGGACTTTCCAGATGTCCACTGGTCGAGGTTGTGTCGGTGCGACTGGAGCCTGGGACCACACGGAGGCCACAGACAGGTAGACGATACAGAGGCAAGTGAGCGAATTAACTGAAACGAAATTTGGCATAATATTCTTGAGATTGTCCAGGATCTTATTCAAACTGGTTTCGCCGATTTTGAATATCTTTCAGAATTTTTTCTACCTCATCCGCCTCCTGTGCCGAACCATTCTTTTTAAAGATCTCTAATGCCTCTCGATAGTAACTCTCCGCGCTATCAAGGTCATGGAACCGATTGAGTGAAAGATCGCCCAGTCGGAGTTGAGCTTCAGGAAAGGTTGGGATGCGATCACCCAAAAGCTCCAGAAATTTCCGATAATATTTGGCGGCTTCGGCATACTGTCCAATCTCTTTTTCAAGAATGGAAGCGAGTTGGAGGTATGCTTTTTCCAGATGTGGGCTTCCCTTGGCCAGAGACTTCTGTGCATTATGAATCTCACCGAGATAGGCCCGACAGGCTTCTTCCCAACGACCTTGTTTCTGGAGAATCTGCGCTTTTTGGAATTGAACACCCACCTTGTGGGGTTCCAAGATTTCTACGAATCGAACGAGTTGGGCAGCAGTCTGGATATCGTTCCTCTCCAGCTGAGCGGTTGCTTCCAGCAGGACGCGGTTTGGGTTATCGGAAGTTTCTCGGGCTCTTCGAAGTTGACGGATTGCGAGGTTCGGATCCCTTTTTGCCGTCAAATAGTAATACGCCAACCACAGGGTGTATTCGCCCTCCCCGGGAACCATGTCTTGTGCAGTCGCCAGGGCTTCGAAGGCCTTGTTTCTGTCTCCTCCGGCGATTTCCAAAGAGGTTCTACCCCAAAACCCGAGATGTTGTCCCACATACTTGGCTTCCGATTGCCAAAGAAGATGAATGGATAACAAAAAAGAAAAAACGACGAAGGGAATGACTGTAACCCTATCGAGTTTCCGAATCGATGAAGGACTACCACTCACATACCCAAAAGGTCGGGAAATCGAGACACCTAAGAATACCGCCAACAAGAAGGCTTGTGCGGGGCGATGGAAAGGGTAATCAAAAAGGCTGCCACCGAAACCTGCCCAAACTCCCGAAAGGAATCCCACCCGGAGTAACGCCGTTTGCCAGTTTTTCGTCTCGAGAATCAAGCGAAATGCACGGCATTGACACCAGATGAAGAAGAGTTCAACAAACAATAATCCGACTATGCCAAACTCCACCATGGTTTGGAGGTACTCGTTATGCAGATGGGTGGCACGTAGGGAATGGAGACGAGCGACTCGCGCTTGTATTTGTTCTCCATCCGCACCTTCCACAAGGTCCCTTAATGCGTCTAAGAATTGTATTTTGAACTCACCGGGTCCTAACCCCAGCCAAGGAGAATGACTCCACATTTCAAATCCGCAATGTGCCAGCAATGCTCGAACTGTAATTGAATCTCCGCGAAGAGCCAAAGTCTCGGCCCAATGAGCAAGATAAGAGTCACCCTCACCGATTACTGTTCGGTTGGCCATCAAGAATCCGCAGGATAAAACCAGAAACACCAACATTGACACCGTTATCACGATGCCTCTAGAAAAGCCAACATTTGCAGATTGCGGTCTTATTCTTGTCCGGAAATAAATGAATGCAATAATTCCGAAATGGAGGAACCCAATCGTGACTGCAAGAAAAGCCCCCTTAGACCGGGTGCTGACAAGTACGAATAGTGAAATGAGAAAAAGAATAAACACCATGGACTTCATCCATCGGTTTCGAAGAACCAGTCCCCAGGCTATGACCGGGAATAGGGCGACCGCAATATACCCAGCGACCCAATTTGGATTGCCAATGGTACCGAAAATTCTTTCTTTCACCGTCTGACCAAAAACTTCTATTTCACCCTGGGAGAGAAGAGAAACCGGATTCACCTGAAGGCCGGTCTGATTTTGAACCATTTCCAGGGAAACGATCACGACCTCTAAACTGAGTGCGACGAAGAGTGTCCCCAAAAGTTTTCTCTGTGAAGCGGAGGTACGGAAACAGAATGAACTCACCGAAAAGAGAATGAGCCATGCGACTGATGGGAGTAATACATGAATCCAGTAATGAATTTTTAAAGGTATATCGTCAACTTCGAAAGATGAGGTAGTGATACCGTTCTGAATGTCCCAGAATCGAATTCCAACGATGAATGCGATAGGAATCAATGCAATAAGGGGTGAAGGGGGCCACGAGACGCTTTTTTTCTGAACCGCTTGGTAGAATAGGAGAAGGCTCCAAACTAAAAGGCATGCACCTCCGATCCAAACAAAGGCGAGGAACTTGGGTTCGCGAAATGTTTGAAAGGCGCTTCGATCAAAGAGGAGTAGAGTCAGGAAACAGCCCATCCCTACAAGGCATTGCAACCCGCAACGAAGAAAACGAATCATCGCGAATGAACTCTCATCGCCCGATAACAGCGGATCCCCATCGCTCCAAATCGAGAGGGACCCATCGGATACTATTCAGTGGTTTCTCTGACGACTTCGTCGATGGAGGTTAATCCTGCCACGATTTTTTTCCAACCGTCTTCACGAAGGGTCAGCATTCCTTCATCGCGAGCTTGTTGGAAAATCACCGAACTAGGAGCACGTGCCAGAATCATGTCCCTGACCGCGTCCGAAAGGTCAAAGACTTCGAAAATTCCGAGACGGCCCTTGTAGCCGGAGAAACCGCAATCCTCACAACCCACACCCTTGAAGAATGTCACACCTTCCACGTCTTCTGGGCTCACGCCCAAGTCGTAAAGGTCCTCTTCTGTGGCAGCATAGGGTTGTTTGCAGCGGTTACAGATTTTGCGAACCAGTCTCTGCGCAACGACTGCTTCGACTGACGATGTGATGAGGAAGGGTTCGACACCCATGTCCACCAAACGGGTTACGGCGGAGGGGGCATCGTTGGTGTGCAATGTGGAAAGAACCAAGTGACCGGTTAGTGAGGCTTCAATCGCGATTTT
>JAJDBZ010000248.1 GCA_029261095.1 Candidatus Omnitrophota bacterium
ATAGAGTGGTGAGAATTCGAAAGAAGGTCCAAACGGGAGCCCTCGGGAAGTTCGTCCCAGAATTTCTTACGGTCGCGATAGCCTTGGACGGCGAAGATCCCGTCCTTAGTCTGGAGAGGAACCAAGAATTCATTCAGAAGTTTGTGAGTTTGGGCGTTATCCGATCGGTGAGTCGGTTTGATGTTACCCCCGATGAGGAGTGTGTCCGGTTCGAGGTTGTTTACGATTTCCTGAACGCGATTTGTCCAGAACGAAAGCCTGCGGAGGTGGAGCCCCCCGATGAGGACGATCCGATACCCTTCGAAGGACTGTGGGAGAAAAGGACTGGAGAAGTGTGTCTTCCGAACGCGAATCCGCCAGGTCTCGAGCCATCCCCATAGGAGGATGGTGGAAAGAGGTAGTAGGAGCCACCACACGGGATTGTCTCCGATCGGGAATTAAAACGAGTCTTGTTTCTCGCCGGCGGTTTGGCCTTGAAAGATGCGTGCTTCCTCAATTTGTTTGAGGTAAGTCTCAAAGTTGCGTTTCGTTTCCCTCATACTGTCCCCACCGAATTTTTCGAGCATGGCATCCGCCAGTACGAAGGCGATAACCGCTTCCAAGATGACTCCGGCGGCTGGAACTGCTGTCACATCGGAGCGTTGGTAGGTCGATTTCTCGGCCTCCTTGGTTTTCAGGTCGACGGATTGAAGACCCTTGCGGACTGTCGAAATCGGTTTCTTTCCGACCCTGACCACGAGCGGCATCCCATCGGTCATCCCCCCTTCCAATCCTCCAGCGTTATTGGTCAGCCTGTGGAAGCCTTTGTCATCGTAAACGATTTCATCGTGGGTGTGTGAACCGCGCCGAGTGGATGCTTCGAATCCGATGCCGAATTCGACGCCTTTCATCGCTTGGACCGAAAGAACGGCGGCCGCAATCCGAGCATCGAGTTTTCGATCCCATTGGACATGGCTGCCAATTCCCATGGGCAGGCCGGTGGCCACAATTTCGAGCACTCCACCCAGGGTGTCTTTCTCACGCATCACTGCATCGATGTGTTTGACCATGGCTTCGGAAGATGCGGGATCGGCGCATCGTACCGGGGATTCCTCAACAACTTTTCGTATTTCCTCAAGGTCGACATCGGGGGTAGCGGTCGGAGCTGTGACTTCTCCGAGCCGGACGACATGGGAAAGGATGTCGACTCCGAAATCTTTCAAAAACTTCCGGCAAACCCCTCCAATCGCGACGCGGGCTGTAGTTTCGCGGGCGCTCGAACGTTCGAGGATATCGCGGATGTCCTCCCGGTCGTACTTCAGAACTCCCACCAAATCGGCATGTCCCGGTCGGGGACGGCTGATAACAATACTCGGGTCTTTGTCTTTGGCATCGGGCGACATCTTTCCTGCCCAGTTGGGGGAATCGTCATTGCCGACCCAGAGTGTGATCGGGCTCCCCATCGACTCTCCCCATCGAACACCGGACCTGAATTCCACGCGGTCTTTCTCAATTTTCATTCGACCACCACGGCCGTATCCGCCTTGGCGCCGGATCAGATCGTAATTGATATCCCCATCGGAGATCTCGAGACCGGCTGGCAACCCTTCGATGACAGCGGTTAGACCCACTCCATGACTTTCGCCAGCGGTTAAAAAACGAAGGTTTCCCACACAATGACTCCTTATTCAATGAGGTTTCGAATGAGGGGTTTATCCTTAATTCAATTCGAGAGCAACCCCTGGCCCCTGATCGAAAGGTATCGTAAATCCCCTTCAAATCAGGTATTCTTCCACTTGGTTTTAGAGATTAACGAAACCTGCCGATAATCATCTTGATACAATTATCGGCTCAAGAATCGTTATAGTAGAGGAAACGGGATACTAAAACGATCAATTTCAGCCGATCGGCTGGGAGGATATACAATGAAAAAGTTTGTAGTTTTACTGATATGTGGGGTGGCGCTTGCAGGCTGCTCAAATTTGAACAAGACTCAGAATGGCGCCCTGATCGGCGGTTTGGCTGGAGCGGGTGTCGGACAGTTGGCGGGTGGAGATACCAAGTCGACTCTGATTGGGAGTGGTATTGGAGCGGCTGGCGGTGCATTAGCTGGGAATTATTCACAGACTCAGGACCAGCGCCGTCAACAAGCATACCAGCAGGGATATCAAAGCGGGTATAGTCAGGGACAGACACCTCCACAGACTATGTCTTATAACCAGACCGCTCCCCCTCCAGTGGACTCGCGTTGGTAGATTTGCCTAAGAAATATTGAATAGTCCGGGTTAAGAAGGCGCTCAATATCGAGCGCCTTTCTTCGTTTTGCGGACTCATTCGAGAAATGTCGGGGCAGTTGCCCCATCCCAGTTCTCCACCTCTCCCGCATCCATCCAATGTATCCGCTCCTCATTTCGAAACCAGCCCATCTGGCGTCTTGCAAACCGCCGTGTGTTTCTTTGAATGATCTCGAGAGTCCGATCAAGTGACTCCTGACCTTCGAGATACGCGATCGTTTCCCGATTACCCAGTCCTTTCATGGCAGTGTGATGAGAGGTACATCCTTGGTTCAGCAAACCTTGGACCTCTTGGACAAGACCCTGCTCAAACATACGGTCGACTCGAAGGTTAATTCGAACATCGAGTTCGTCCCACCCTCTGGTGATTCCAACCCATCGAACTTTTTCGCGCCAACGAGGACGGGTCTGTTGGGA
The DNA here is from genome assembly GCA_029261095.1 of Candidatus Omnitrophota bacterium. Classification (GTDB taxonomy): domain Bacteria; phylum Hinthialibacterota; class Hinthialibacteria; order OLB16; family OLB16; genus JACKFH01. The sequence continues at coordinate 2,691 of JAJDBZ010000248.1, forward strand.
TTCGAATTCAGATTTGGTCACTCCGGATGAGTGATGGATTTCCAGCGCTCGGATGACCCGCTTGCGGTCGTTGGGGTGGATTCGTGAAGCCGAGGTGGGGTCCAGTTGGGCGAGGCGACTATGGAGGCGCTCTAATCCGAGACCCTCGGCTTCTTCTTCCATTTCCTTTCGAAAGATGGGATCGGGGGGAGGGACTTCGGCCAGCCCATCAATCAGGGATTTCACATAGAGACCTGTCCCGCCACAGATGATGAGCGGGCTTTCATCCTTAACCGCACGATCAACGATGGGCCACGCCAATTCGCAGTAGTTTCCCACGGAAAAATCCTCTGTCGGATCGGCGACATCGATCAAATGATGCGGAACACTTTCGAGTTCTTCCTGGGAGGGTTTAGCACTGCCGATATCCAGACCACGATAAACTTGCATGGAATCGGCGGAGAGGATCTCGGCACCGGTGCGGGTGGCAATCTCTAAAGCTATTTCGGATTTCCCAACCGCGGTGGGACCATAGAGTAGAAGGATGAACGAATGGTTCGGCATGTCAAAATGATGGAAGGCGGGGATGGGTGTGTCCAGGGGACAATTGGAAACGGCGATCGCTGCGGTTAGAGGGAAGGAATCTTGGTTGACCGAACTTCTTTCGATGTTCGCCTCTCGGCCACAATGGCGGTTTGCCAACTTTGACGGAAGATTCCTTTTAGCCTCCTTGAAATACAATTCCAGTTGTCACCCGTTTTTCGATTTCAAGAGTTTGAAAGCCACGGAGCAAGGACGAATTCGGCAGCTCTTGAGGGTCGCTTCATTCTCTACGAGAGCGTATCGATCCTCTGTGATTCTGGGTTCTTCAAAATCTACAACCTGGAAACCGGTGGAGGTAAAAGCCTTCCAGTAGTCAGAAAGGGGGCGGTGAAACCATATGAAGTCGGAATTGAAATGCCCCCAGGGTGGGTCGATGTTTTTCCGTTGCTCGAAATATGAGAAGTCCCAGTGGTAAACCAGTCCATCATCTTCCTTGAGGTCAGATGACTTTCCCTGGGGAAAACAGGGATGTGAGAAAATAAGGACAGCATGACCGCCGGTTTTCAGTACGCGATTGAACTCGTTGAGGGCTCCCAGAAGATCCGGCGTGTCCATCAGCACATAATTGGAAACGATTAGGTCAACTCTGTTGTTATCGAGGAAGGAAAGATCGGAACATGAACTTAGCTGAAAATCGAGATCGGGATACGAAGCACGTGCGAGATCGATCATCCGGGGGGAGAGATCGACTCCAATCACCCTCGCCCCTCGGTCGCTCAGTTCATTCGACAAGTACCCGGTCCCGCAGCCAGCATCTAAGACGGATAATCCTTTGACATTGCCTGCAAATGCCCAGAGAACTGGGTCAGAATTGAATCGGCGGTTTGTGTCCCCACTGTCTCCGACCTGAGTGCGCCAATCATCAGCGACTCGATTCCAGAATGATCGTATCTCTTCGATCTGGTTCTCGCCCATAGTCATCCTTCCTCATCAACTAACCCAATGTGATCATCCTTAACCGAAGGGGATCCTAGCCGATGAACCCCGAAAGGCGCAAGGAATGGTTCCCCGACAATCCTGTCGATTACAAGTAAGAAACAAAGGGAGACAGCCTACAAGATTTGCGCGTGTTCTTCTTTGACGGGGCCGGGGATGGGGTCGTTGTTTTCGTTAACGAAGACGAGACGGGGATGGTAGTGGGTCAGGTCTTCATTGTCGTACTGGGCGTAACAGAAGATGATGATCTTATCGCCTTCGCGGACGAGATGGGCGGCTGCACCATTGGCTCCGATTGTTCGGCTCCCTCGCGGCGCCTTAATAGCGTAGGTGACGAGCCTCTCGCCGTTGGTGACATTGGCGATCTGGACCTGTTCGTACTCCCGAAGTCCGGCCAGTTCGAGAAGGTCCTCGTCGATAGAAAGGGAACCCATGTATTCGACATTAGCTTCAGTCACTGTCGCCGAATGGATTTTTGAGCGGAGGAAAGTTCTTAGCATGCTGATGGTTTAAAGCGGTCCCGGATAAACTGTGCTCGAAAGATGTCACGCTCCCGTTCGCCCATCTCTCTTCCCGCTTTCTTTTGAAGGTGGGCGGGCCGACTGCATAGGAACACTTCATTAATGGCATTAAGCGATGCTTCTTTCAACAGTCCCGCGCGAATTCCGAGCCTTACAGGGCTTAGAAGTTCAAGGGTCTCTTTGCTGTTCAATTTTCTGGCAGAGGTCAGAATCGAGTAGGCGCGAAAGACTCGGTCTTCGATATCCTCTTCCGCTTCATCCATGAGTTGGGATATTGCCTTGGCTTCCATCTCTATCACCTGCTCGGTCAGGTTGCTGAGACGTTCGATGATTTCGTCCTCGGTCACACCCAGAGTCACCTGATTGGAAATCTGAAAAAGATTCCCCTTGATCTCCGAACCTTCTCCGCTCGGACCTCGGACGGTCATACCCAATTGAGAAACCGCGTTAATCATTTTTTGTATCTGTCGGGTCATGACGAGCGCGGGAAGATGGACCATCACCGAACATCGGAGACCTGTTCCGACATTTGTTGGACAAGCAGTTAAATAGCCCAGACGTTCGCAGTAAGCAAAAGATAGGTGCTTTGAGATCTCATCATCCAAAGTATTGCAGATGCCCCACGCGGATTTTAGATCGAGGCCGGGCTGCAGAACTTGTAATCGTAGGTGGTCTTCTTCAGCCACCATGGCCGCGACTCGTTGGTCGTTAGAGACAAACACAGATCTTTGATTCTGGCTGTGAACCATCTCGGAACTGATTTGGTGCCTTTCGCGGAGAAAAGAGAGATCCAGGTCATTGACCTCTTCTAGATGGATCTCCTCCGAATCACGAAGAAGAGAGGTTTTGCGGACTGCCGCGGAACAGGAGCTGACAAGACGGGCAAGTTCGCCGGTCGAGGCCCAGTGTGAGAAAGGGAATCCTTTGACATTTCTTGCGATCCGGACACGTGTGGACAGGACAATTTCATGGTTGGGACCAGGATTGGAGAGCCAACCGCAACTCAGGAATTCGGGATCATCCATGATCATTGGTTGAGTTCCTTTTCAAGGTTGCGGACCTCATCGCGGAGACGTGCGGCGACTTCAAAATTCTCTTCAGCCACCGCTTGCCGCAAATCTTCCTTTTTTTGTTGAATCATCGGAATCAAACTGGTCTCATCTTTTTGGGGGACATGTGTCTTGCCATGATGGACCATCCCCATTTGAACTTTTCTCAAGAGAGGTTCGAGCTCAGGCTCAAACGCGTCGTAGCAGGCAGGGCACCCTAATCGCCCTGAGTCTCGAAAACCCCTAAATGTTTGACTACAAGCCGGACAGGTTTTAGTTTCAGTGGAGGGAAGTCCTGATACCGGAGCGGCTTCTTCACCCGCATTGAACCCGGAAATGATCTCGTTCAATGGGACGCTCATTTCGGTGATGGGAGCCATAAATCCATATTTCTGTGCGCATTCGGGACAAAGGCTGACATCCATCACCTGCCCATCCTGGATCTGGGTTACATGGATCTTTGCAGGCTTGGTGCAAGTACCGCACTTCTTTCCATTCATAGCCGGACGATTCGAAATCCTTTACCAGTATCTTTTTATTTCCGGACCGATAGGTCCCGGACTTGGACAATTCTCCGCCAAACTTTATCTTAACTGTTTCGACCTGACAATGTTAGGCAAGGTCTAGGGTGAACGACCCCAAACTCGATAATCGATTGGATGGACCATGCGGTTTCTCTTTGTTCCTGTTCTCTTTTTCTTTTCCGGTTTTAGCGGATTGATGTATGAAGTCCTATGGATGAAAAACCTGCGACTCATGCTGGGGAGTACCGCGGAAGCAACCTCTCTCACCTTAGCCGCCTTTTTCTTGGGGATTGCGATAGGGAACCGGTGGTGGGGAAACAGGATGGCCCGGTATTCCAGCGGCTTAAGGGTGTATGCATTCCTGGAGGCGGGAATCGGGCTCACCGCGCTGGCGATTTTCTTTCTGATTCCGGTCTATACGACTCTCTTTCCTCATGCATTGATCCTATTTAGTGGTTCCCCTTTAGGAATGACTCTGTTCAAATTCATCCTGGGTGGAGTTTTCCTTTTCCCCCCATGTTTTCTAATGGGGGGAACTTTCCCAGCCATGACCCAATCCCTGTGCGATTCGCCGATCGGGCTCGGGAAGCACGCCTCTTTGTTGTATGGGCTCAATACTCTTGGAGGGGCTGCCGGAGCTCTGATAGCTGGTTTCTTGAGTATTCGGTGGATCGGGTACCAAAATTCTTATTGGGTCGCGGTCTCGCTTTCATTCCTCCTTGCTGCAGTCTCGCTTCTGGTTTCAAAGAGGTGGCGTGTTGAAGAGACCACGCAAATCAGGGTGGATCCCCAACCAACTATAAAGGGTACGCTCGGGTGGGGAGAAATACGATTCTTGGCGATCGTGTCCGGCTTCGCGACATTATCACTCGAGGTTTTATGGACGAGGATGTTTGAGCAAGTCCTCCACAATTCGGTTTACACATTCACATTGATCCTGGTGACATTCCTGACCTGCCTTGGAACGGGAGGTTTAATCGCAAGTTTTTTAGCAAGAATGAATCCGGACCCTTTGAAGGTTCTGGTGGTAATCGGTTGTCTGTCTGGAATCCTGGTTGGCCTGACCCCTTTTATGTTTTCGGTTGCAACAGATGGGCTGAAATACCTCGGTTCGAACTCTGGTTGGATCGGGTATCTGGTGTCCATACTGACAGTTGCCGGGGTGACAGTCTTCATTCCTGGGATCTTAATAGGAACTCTGTTTCCATACCTTCTTCGTGTGGCGGAGCCTTACTCAGAAACCACCGGTAAGACGGTGGGGACACTCGCATCCTTGAACACCATTGGGGGAGTGGTGGGCGCTCTCGCAGGATCGTTCCTGTTCCTCGAGGTTTTTGGCCTTTGGAACGGGATCCGAGCGATCGGTTCGATCTACTTCTGGATAGCTCTCATTGTAGGCGTCCATCTTTTGCACAAGAATCGAATGGGAGTCGTGTTTCCTGTGGGAGGCCTCTTAGCCCTTGTGCTGGTCCTTAACCCCTCCTCCCTCCCATTAGTCCGTGTCTCCGGGGAAAAAGAGGTCATTCGGTTTTGGGAGGGTAGCGCTGGAACTGTGGCGGTGGTGGACAGCCCGAAATCCCGTTCGATCCTGGTCAACAACTACTACACCCTGGGGGGACGAATGGCGACGAAGTATCAAGAGACCATGTCGCATATCCCACTGCTCGCCCACAATAATCCGAAAGATGTTTTCTATATCGGAATGGGGACAGGGATTACTGCGGGGGCCTCACTCTTGCACCCGGTTATCACGGTCACTATTAGCGAACTGATACCCGAAGCAGTCACCGCTTCACGAGAATTCTTCCAAGAGGATACGCGGGGACTCTTCAAAGATTCTCGGGTGGAAATCGTGGTGGAGGACGGCAGGTTCTTCCTCGCTGCGACCGAAAAGCGTTACGATGCCATCATTGGGGACCTTTTTATCCCATGGAAGGCGGGCACCGGGAATCTTTATTCACTGGAACACTACCGCAATAGCCTGAATCGACTGAATCAGGGTGGGGTCTATGCTCAATGGATCCCGCTATATCAAGTGTCTGACTTTGAACTCGGAGTCATCGCTCGAACGATGTTGGAAGTTTTTCCTTATTGCACAGTCTGGCGTGGAGATTTCTTTAAAAATCGGTCGATACTCCTCCTGCTGGGCCATAAAAACTTGAATCCAATTGATCCTGAAAGAGTTGAGAGGGAAATAACACGTCTTTCGAAGGAGCCAACCGCATTCCCATTCGGAAACCGAAAGGAATTCTGGATGCACTACTGTGGTTCCATTTCGAAGGAGCACTCCCCTTTCGGAAACTACCCTATGAACTTGGACGACCGCCCGATCATCGAATTCAGTTCACCCATTACGATGCGCAGAGAGCGAGCCGGGGAATTGGATTTCGTCCGGGGAACCGATCTCCTTGAATTGATGACCTGGATTATCAGAGAGGGACCGCTGGAAAATGATCCATATCTCTCTGATGCGAGATCCCCCGAGTTGGATTGGATACGTGAAGGATTGGAGAAACATCGCTCGACAATTCAGTAGGCATAGACCCACTGGCCACTGCACTCTATCGGATTCCGAGTATCGGCATTATGATCCTCCCAGTCATCAAGCGGTAAATCACCGACTATAGATATACCGGATCTTCAACAATGCCCAACAACGACGACAATGTAGTGCTCCTCTTTAACAAGTCTCCCGAAGACTGGAAGCAGATCATCCAAGGCTTCTTCCGTTCTGGAGGTACCGCCCTCGTTGTCATTGTTCTTTTGATCCTCGTATTCGTGGCTAACCCTTTTTATAAGGTTGAGGCAGGGGAACAAGGAGTCGTGCTCCGGTTTGGGAAACACGTCCGGACGACATCTCCGGGGCTTCGCTTTAAACTTCCCTGGCCCATCGAATACGTCGAGGTAGTCGACATCCAGAATGTTCATGTCCTCCCGATCGGATATCGAACCGCTGAAGGTAGTTCGAGCTGGATGAATCAGACGGCGCAACCGGGACGGAATCGAACAGTCAAGGAAGATGAAGCACTGATGCTCACGGGCGACGAGAACATCCTCCATGTGGAATTGGATATTCAGTATCGCGTGGCTTCTCCCGCGGACTACCTCTTTAACGTGGAAGAGCAAGAGGAGGCTCTCATGGATATCGGAGAAGCGACCCTCCGCAGAGTCATCGGCGACTATGGCGTCGACGCGGCCCTGACGGAAGGGAAGTCGCAGATTGAGAGCGATATCCTGGAGTTTGGCCAAGAACTGGTTGACCGCTACGAGTTGGGCGTGGAAATCCAAACGGTCAATTTAGTGGAGGCTCAACCCCCGGACGCCGTACAGAACGCCTTCAAAGATGTCATCTCCGCCAAAGAGGAAAAGCAGGAAGAAATCAATAAGGCCAAAGGGTATGAGAATGGCGAGATTCCACGCGCCGAAGGTGAGGCCGCCACTCTGATTAACGAAGCCTCGGGGTATTACCAGGAGAGGGTCCTGACCGCGCAGGGTGAAATTCAGAAGTATTCAGCACTACTGAAGGAGTATCGCTTGTCCGAAGAAGTGACCCGATATCGACTCTACCTCGAAACCATGGAAGAAATCTTCGGAACAGCGGATTACACTCTCATCGACAAGAACCTGGCCAACATTCTCCCCATGCTTCATCTTTCGGAAGAACAGGTCAAACCCGCCAAACGAGTCGCACCAGCGGTAGAAGAGACGGGGGGGCAAACCCAATGAACAAGATTCGCATTCCTCTCCTTATTCTGTTGGCTATCTTCATCATCGTTTCGCCGTTCATTTTTTACACGATCGATGAAACCGAGCAGGCGGTGATCCTGCAAATTGGCGATCCGGTCAGGGTCATTGTCAACCGAGTCACTCCCGACGAGTTCGAAGAAATCGCCAGCGACATACGCGCAGCGACCCAAGTGTCAGTGGGAGTGAGTTACGGATCGGGCCTCTACATGCGGATCCCATTCATTCAGACTGTGCACCGGTTGGAGGCGAGAATTCTCGAATTCGACGAGCAGCCCAGAGACATCGTCACAGTCGACAAGTACCAGCTCAGTGTGGACAGTTACGCCCGTTGGAGAATCCGGAATCCCCTTCAGTTCTATCTGAGTGTCCAGAACCGAACCAAGGCTACACAGAGGTTGCGGACGATTGTCGGATCGGAACTCCGCAAGGAGTTGGGCCAGAAATCCCACTATGAAATCATCCGGTCCTCCACGAATCCCATTCAAGTGATGGGCGCTCGCGAAGGGGAATACGAGTTGTACAGTCAACAAGTCAAGGAAGGACGAGAGGTCTTGATGGCGAATGTGACCAAGAATTGCGATATGACCTCACGCAACCAACGGTATGGAATCGAAGTGGTCGATGTTCGGATCAAGCGCGCCGATCTTCCCAAAGAGAACGCGGCATCGGTCTACCGGCGCATGGTCGAGGAGAGGAACCGCATCGCCACCCGTTATCGGATGGAAGGATCGCGGGAATCCGACATTATTACTTCGGAAACGGACCGAAAGGTGAAAACTCTTCTTGCCTCAGCCCAAAAAGAGAGTCTCCGAATCCGAGGCAAAGCAGATGCGGAGGCGGCCCGGACTTACTGGGAGGGGTACGAGGAGATCTTACCTGGTGGTGAATCCACTTTCCATGTTGATGGATTTGGTGAAGACGTCGAATTCTTCAAATTCTACCGCTCGCTTCAGGCCCTCAAGAATTCGATGAGTTATGAGGATCGCCTCATTCTGAGCACGGACAACCCATTGTTCGAGATTCTTAACCTGGAAAGTCAAAAATTCAATAAGCCCTGATCGAAAGGATGCGGTTTTGACGAAACCGACCCTTTCTTTTCCCCCTCCATCTGAACCTTGATTCCCCCTTCTAGGTGCTTTCCACCGATCTTCAGTCATTCCCCAAGCGATTCTGAAATGGCTGGAGTGCATGAGGGTGCCCCCTTCCTGTGTCCCCTCGACTAGAGAGCGGAGTCAATGTTTAGGAAAACTATCTGTAAGTGATTCGCGGAATCGAAACCGGCAGCCGTGGATACGGTAGAGAGATACAATCCTGATCCTATAAAGTGTGGGAATATCCTGTCTCTTCCCGAGGCGTTCGCACTTGCTACGCCTCGTTTAATAGAGGCGGTCCTTGAAGTAAAAGGTCTACATTACCAATTCGTCGGCGGTGACACGCATGACTTCTTCGAGGGTGGAATCGCCCTTGAGGATCTTGTGCCAGCCATCCTCGCGGAGAGTTCTCATCCCATCCTCACGCGCTTTCCTTCTAACCTTTTCGGCTGAGGCACTTTTCAGAACCAAGGCTCGAAGGTCTTCGGTCATCACCATGATTTCATGGATTGCGGTTCGACCCCGGTAGCCGGTGAACGCACAAGCATGGCAACCGACGCCCTGATAGAATGGTTGCCCTCTGAAATCTTCTGGGTCCATTCCAAATTCCTCGATATGAGCGGGAGGTGGATAATACATTTTTTTGCAATCGGGGCAGATTCGACGGATCAGACGCTGGGC
>JAJDBZ010000249.1 GCA_029261095.1 Candidatus Omnitrophota bacterium
CGGGTGACTCCAAATAGAAAAGAAGGCGATCCCCGTAGCAGAGATTGGTACCAAAGAGCGAAGTCGATTGGGAAAGCAAATTGGAGCGACGTTTATGTCTTCCTTGGGACCGAAGACTCCCCCGATGTGCCAGGGGTTACTTACTCAACCCCCCTATACAGCGACGATGGAGCATTCTTGGGTGTTCTTACCGCCGATATCGAACTCTATTCTCTTTGCCAATATTTAGAAAGCTCACGGGAGCAATCTTTTAGGAAGAACCCCGAACGCGCACTGGATACCGCCTTTGCATTTGTTGTGGAACGAAACTCGCGCGATGAAGACCATGTCATTGCCTATCATGATGTCAGCAAGATCCTTCATCAAGCACAGGACACCCCGGAAACTTGGGAGCTGATACCTTCCCATGAGATCACAGAGCCTGGGTTGCACGGATTTCTCGAGGTTGTGCTAGCAAAGCGAAAAAGCTTCACTGCATTGGAACCGATTTATCTTAATTATGAGTATGAGGGAATCGACTACTCAGGTGTGATACAAACCCTCGAAGGCAAGGACATGCCGAGGTGGTTGATCGGGGCGGCAGTTCAGGATAGGGAGATTCTGATGCCCATATACTCTTCGCTGAGAACGACGTTCGCTTGGGGGTTTGGATCCTTTCTCGCCACAGCTTTGATCAGTATTTTCCTCGCCAAAAGAGTCTCCCGGCCCCTCCAATCATTAGCAACCGAGGCTCAAACCATTGGCAAAGGAGAACTCGAACCGGCGCCAACATCCCGATTCCGGATTCATGAGATCGACTCACTTTTCAAGGCGAAAGAAGAGATGAAGCGTGGGCTCAGGTCGTTCCAGAAGTATGTGCCCAAGGAGTTGGTCAGAGAACTGTTGACTTCTGGACAAGAAGCGAAACTGGGGGGTAAGAGAGCCTGTCTCACTGTTGCCTTCGCGGATATCGTAAACTTCACCTCGATGGCGGAGCTCATGGAACCTGAAGAGGTCGTTGAGATGTTGTCTCGATTCCACCACATTATGTACGACTCGATCTTGAAACACCATGGAACATTAGACAAATACATTGGTGATGCAGTGATGGCGTTCTGGGGGGCTCCCACAGAACAACCCGATCATCCCTATCTGGCTTGTAGGAGCGCGCTCCAGGCCCAGTTTCTTTTGGCGGAACAAAGAAAAACAAACCGCGATGATGGCCCACATGTCCGTTGTAGGATTGGAATTAACACCGGCGATCTGGTCGTGGGAAACATGGGAATCTCAACCCGACTTTCTTACACAGTCATTGGGGATTCAGTTAATCTGGCGAGTCGACTCGAAAGCTTGAACCGTTACTACGGGACAGACATCCTGATCAGCGAGGAGACCTACCGACAAGTATCCGACCGCCTGGTGGGACGGAGATTGGATAGAGTGTTTGTGAAAGGGAAAAGCCAAGGCGTGTTCCTTTATGAGCTCGTGGGAGTCCGGGGCGAGGTAGAAGAAAGTCAAATGAAATACATCCACCGTTACGAGGAAGCCTTCCAGTTGTACCTGGACAGGTCCTGGTCCGATTCCATTAGGATCTTGGAGGAAATGCAGAAGCATCGACCCAATGATCCATCGATTCTTCAACTTCTCTCGCGATGTTGGCAGTTTATGGAAGATGCGCCCGAAGAGGATTGGGATGGGAGTACCCGGATGGGATGATGACATTCTCTCAGCTCATTTCGATTAGGATCTGCTAATGGCCTGGTCAAGAAGGAAGTCGACAATCAACTTGGCCCTGGTTTGCGTGAGCACTCTAAGCACACTTCTTGGGTTCGAATTGTTTCTCAGGTGGGCAGGCCCCGAGAGCCTTCAGATGCAAAGGAACGATAACACCTATCGATCCTTCTCCTGGGACGAAGCTCATACTCAATTTGATGAGGCGATCGGCTTTATCACTAAACCTCACCTAGATGTCACATTTGAGAACCTCGAATATGAAACGAATGTCCGGACCAATTCGTGGGGATTACGAGACGACGAAGCCTCATTGATTCACCCAGACATCATTTTATTGGGGGATTCCTTTCTCTTTGGATGGGGAGTTCAAGAGGACGAGATGGCGGCATCGATTGTGGAGGAGATCACGGGGAACAAAGTGTTGAATATGGGAGTGGCATGCTAGGGCACGGTTCAGGAGTTCCTGCTGCTCCAAAGATATTGTGAAACGCATGAGGTGACCGAGTGTGAATTGGTTGTGCTGTATTACCTCAACGATCGGATAGAGAATGGGACTCCCCCTGGAGAGATACTCCCTTCGCTCCGCAAGAATGGGCAATCTATTTTCTTTACACCGGCAAACGAAGAAGCCTACAAAGCTTGCATGCGAACAATGCGCCCATCGATTCTAACCACGGCAAGTTCATACTCGGCGGTTCTCGATTTGATGGTTGGCTCATTCTTTAGCCCCCGTCGCGGAACTCATTCCAGGGACACTCATCATTTGGCAGCCGCTAGAAAGAATCAAAGGGAGTATCCCGGAATTATGATTGGGCCCTTCGAAGTCTTGGAATACCTTCTAAGGATCATGTCTCCTTACTTGGACAAACAAAACATAGAATTAACATTCGTGCTTCTACCCTACCTTGAACAGTTTGGGGAGAACAATGCCGGATGGGGTTACAAACCCGAGAAGGAGGTATTCAGAATGTTGGAGATTCCTTATATCGATCTCACGGACGATTTTAGAAAGAATGATTTCTACCCGATTGATCGCCATTTGACCCCGAAAGGACAAGAGAAACTCGGACACCTGATTGCCCAAGTTGTTCGAAGGGATAACCCATGATCTCTCTCCAGTTGAGCCTCTGCCAGGGTGGGTCTACCCTACCTGTCTCTTGGAAGCCCTTGGCTGCAAAAAACCTGGAGAAAAAAGGTTAGGTCCATGAGCCGGATGAAGAAGGATTGGGGGAAGAATTTAGCGCTCGCCCTCGTCTCCGTAACCGTCACACTCTTGTTGATTGAGGGGTTCCTCGTTTGGATTGGGCCTGCTCAACTTCAGAACGATCGCTATAACAACTATTTCAACGTTTTCCAGTGGACACAAGGCAATACCCGTTTCGATGCAGAACTTGGTTATATCAACGAACCCGATCTCGATGTTCCATTCGAAAATCCGGAGTTTAGCACTCGAGTTCGCACAAATTCCCAGGGGTTTCGGGACGATGAAAGTTCGTTGAAGGAGCCCGAGATTATATTGCTTGGAGATTCTTTCGGGTTTGGTTGGGGAGTGGAGGACAATGAAACCGCCGGCTCCATATTGGAGAAGGAATCGGGGAAGCGTGTTTTAAACTTGAGCATATCGGGATATGGGACCATTCAGCAGTTTCTTCTCCTGAGGCGCTTTTGCGAAGCCAATGACATCAGGGACTGCACGATTGTTTTTATGTACTATGTCAACGACAAGCTCGAAAATTGTTGGCCACCCGGATCAGTGATCCCGACTGTCCGCAAAGAGAGTCGACATTTGGTCTTTACCCCGGCGGACGAATTAGTCTATGACGGTTTCGTTCAGAGTTATGCACCTTGCATGGCCACCCGAATCAGTCGGAGATCGACTGTCTTTGATTTGATGATTGGTCATCTTTTCAATCCACGGAACATCTGGATCAGAGATCTTGCAGACAAGACGATTCGATCTAATGAGGACGGAGAAATCTATCCCGGGATTCCCATTGGACCGATGGAGGTGTTCGAATTTCTCTTAAGAGTTGTCAGTCTTTATGCGGAAGAGAGGAACCTCGAACCGAAAGTGGTTTTCCTTCCTTTTTATGAATACTTCACCGGAAATCGATGGAACCAAGACTACCAACAAGAAGTGCAAGTCCTCCGCATGGTTGAAATGCCATATCGGGACCTTACAGATGAGTTCTCCGAGAGCGATTTTTTTCCGGGTGACCGTCACCTGAATAAAGAAGGCCAGAAGAAGTTGGGCGAGGGTCTTGCCCATTTCTTGAAAGACTCATGAACAAGAAGTATTTCCTCGCTCATTTGCTCGCTTGAGCGACATTCCAATTGGGACTATCTTATCCGTTAGACGATGCCATCTTCTTAGGAGGAACATGCGATGAGGAGAAAACTATCCAATCTGCTATCTGTTGGCCTTCTGGGAATACTGATGGGATGCGGAGGGCCCACGCCTGAGTCACAAGAGAAACCTTCGAGAACCTTCGGAGTGGTCTATCAGACCCTGAATAATCCGTTCTTTGTGGATCTCAATGCGGGGATGGAAGAGGTCATCGATGTTCATGGCGACGAACTGATCACGCTTGATTCCCAGTTCAACAGCCTGAAACAGAAGAACGACATCTCGGATTTGATCCTCCAAGGGGCCGATGCGATCTTTATCAACCCGGTCAACTGGGAGGGGATTAAAGGGAGTCTGATCCAGGCAAAGGAGAAGGGAATCCCTTGTATCATTGTCGATGCGCCGGTGAAGGATCAGAATTTGGTGCTTTGTCAGGTGGCCTCGGACAATGTTGAAGCCGGACGACTTGCCGCACGCGCGCTCGCCGAAGTGGAACCCGAAGCGAAAGTGGTAATTCTTCACCTTTCAGTCAACAAAGCCTGTATCGATCGAGTCGATGGGTTTAAGGAGGAGGCCGCCAAATACCCCGGTATGGAGATTCTGGACACCCAGGAGGGAGAAGGAACCCGAGAGGGCGGCCGGCCGGTGATGCGCGACCTACTGGGACGATTCCCGGAGATCAATGCAGTCTTTCCGATCAACGATCCAAGTGCACTGGGTGCCATATCCGCACTTGAGTCGGCGGGTAAGCTGGAGAATGTGACAGTGGTCACAGTCGATGGATCGCAAGAGGGAATCGCCGCGATCAGGGCAGGGAAGCTTCATTCCACCTCTGCACAATTCCCCAAGGAAATTGGAAAAGCCGCCGCCGAACACGCTTACAAACATCTGAATGGGGAAGAGGTCCCGAAGGATGTGGTCATTCCTGTGGAGTTGGTGACGGCCGAAAACGCCGACGAGTTCCTGAAGGAAGCTGAGACGGGATCGTGAAGACCGCGGTTCGCCAGCTCGGTCCGCTTCTGGCTTCTGTTGTGGGACTGCTGCTCCTTTTTCGAATCTGGGTTCCCAATTTTCTGGCCTCCGAGAACCTGATCGACCTGACTCAACAGATCTCGGTTAATGCCATCCTCGCGTTGGGGATGACCCTCACCATTCTCATTGGAGGGATCGATCTCTCTGTGGGTGCGGTGGTCGCGCTGGTTGGGACCACCGCAGTCTTTACCATGGCCTCAGTCGATGAATCGATGTCGCCGATTCCTCAGCTAACACTCGGGATTCTCGCGGGGTTGGGTGCGGCGATCGGAATCGGCTTGTTCAATGGGCTCTCCGCGGCAAAGACTCGAATGCCCCCCTTCATCATCACACTCGCGACGATGCAGATTGCGCGGGGCCTGGCTCTTCGGTTCAACCAGGGCCGGCCGATGAACGTCCCTGATTCTCAGACCGCCTTCCTCGCCATCGGGAATGGCCGTGTTTGGGAGGTGGTCCCGATCCCCGTGCTGATCATGGTGATTCTCTTTGCCATTGGAGCGCTGCTTCTTCACGGGACCCTCTTTGGCCGACACCTCTACGCCATTGGCGGGAACCGTCTGGCCGCGCAGCTCTCAGGCGTTCCCGTGGTGAGGCGTGAGACTGTGGTCTACATCCTCTGCGCGGTCATGGCCGGTGTCGCGGGGCTCATCCACGCTTCCCAGCTCTACTCCGCCGAGCCCGCCTCGGGCGAGGGTTTCGAGCTCGACGCCATCGCGGCGGTGGTGGTTGGCGGAACGAGCTTCACTGGTGGTATCGGCACAGTCCACGGCACCCTGATCGGAGCCATCATCATCGGCATTCTCGACAAGGGACTCAACCAGGCCGGTGTTCACTTTTCGCTGCAGTATGTGGTGAAGGGTCTGGTGATCCTGGGGGCGGTGTATCTGGATGTGGTGAGGCGGCGGTGAGGGGGGGGTATGTACCATCCACGAGAGACAACCCGCCCCAACGCCCAAGGTTAAAACCTTGGGCTAACCATACCAAGTCCCTTCGGGACTCAAACCTCAGTCGGCGAAGCCGACTTCGTATGGTTAGCGCTGGGTTTCAACCCTGCGCGGGCGGGGGGAATCTTTCGACGGCCGAGGCGATTGAGTTTTTTCTATTCAAAGGGGGGTTCGTATCGGGAGACCGTCTTCCCTTCACCATGTCTTGTCTCCTGATTTCGGACGTAATCGACTGCTTTAGGAAGATCCTTCTGGGAAACCGAGAATGCCGCGTAACCGGATTGCCATGCGAATGGAACTTCCGGCTTGAAGTGATGGTTGACAAAGTGTGAGGAGACACCTTTCGCATGTTTAACAATGTCCATCAACGCCTGCGTCGGAGGAAGAAGAACCAATACATGGAGGTGGTCTTCAACACCACCAATCGCCAAGACATCCGTTTCCAGGTCCCGGCATTTGGAGACGATCACCGAAAAGACATCCTCTCGATATTCCCGTAAAAGCAGTCGTTCACGATTCCGAGTAGACCAGATGAGATGGACGAACACCTCGAACTTCTTGTGGCTCATGATCGCCCAAGGTTAAAACCTTGGGCTAACCATACCAAGTCCCTTCGGGACTCCAACCTCAGTCGGCGAAGCCGACTTCGTATGGTTAGCGCTGGGTTTCAACCCTGCGCGGGCG
>JAJDBZ010000250.1 GCA_029261095.1 Candidatus Omnitrophota bacterium
TCAACGAATTCAAGGGGCCAAAATCGAGGCTCGCAACGACAACCGCGAGATCGCCGATGGTGAAGTGAAGACTGCCTGCCAGCAGGCCTGTCCAACGAATGCCATTGAGTTTGGAAATCTCAACGACTCAAACAGCAAGGTCGCGAAACTGCAGCAAGATCCGCGGTCTTACTCCGTGCTCGAAGAACTGAACGTAAAACCGCGAACCAAATATCTCACGCGGCTCAGAAATCCCAATCCGGAGCTGCTGGAAGCGTAAATATGGCCACAACAGCTGTCCAAGAAATCGACAATACAAGCAACGACGCCTCACGTCGTCCCACGTTGATCACCGGAGATCTCGACTTCAAGGGGATCACCGAAACCGTGTGTGGCGTGGCGGAAGCGCCGAGTGCCCCCAAGATTTGGTACTATTTGATGGCCATTTCGGTCCTGGCTTTGATGAATCTCTTCGCCATGATCGGGTATCTGATCACTGTCGGTACGGGTGTATGGGGATTGAACAACCCGGTCGGATGGGGTTGGGCCATTGTCAACTTCGTTTTCTGGGTCGGTATCGGTCATGCGGGAACGCTAATCTCTGCGATTCTCTTCCTCTTTCGCCAGAAATGGAGAACCAGCATTAACCGGTTCGCCGAGGCGATGACCATTTTCGCGGTTATGTGCGCCGGTCTCTTTCCGGGTATTCACGTTGGACGTGTCTGGGTGGTCTACTGGATGTTCCCGATCCCGAACTACTTGAATATGTGGCCACAATTCCGCAGTCCGCTGCTCTGGGATGTCTTCGCGGTTTCTACATACGCCACGGTATCGATTCTCTTCTGGTATGTGGGAATGATTCCCGACCTCGCCACCTTCCGCGACAGAGCAAAGGACAAGATTCGCAAGTTCGCTTATGGAATATTATCGTTGGGTTGGCGAGGGTCTTCGCGACATTGGTCGAATTACGAGTGGTCTTACCTCCTATTGGCGGCGCTGGCGACACCCCTCGTGCTGAGTGTCCACTCCATTGTCTCCTTCGACTTTGCGGTTTCGCAGCTGCCGGGTTGGCACACCACGATATTCCCGCCCTACTTCGTTGCGGGCGCGATCTTTTCCGGTTTCGCGATGGTGATCACCTTGGCTATCCCCGCGCGAAAAATGTTTCACCTGGAAAACATCATCACCATCCGACATCTGGATATTATGAACCGAATTATATTGGCCACAGGATCGATGGTGGGATATGCGTACATCATTGAGTTCTTTATCGCCTGGTACAGCGGCAACGCTTACGAGACTTTCGCGTTTATTAACCGAGCGTATGGTCCCTATTGGTGGGCTTATTGGACCATGTTTACCTGCAACGTTATCATTCCGCAGGTCTTCTGGATCAAGAAATTCCGAACCAGCCCCATGCTGATGTTCATTATTTCCATCTTTGTCAATATCGGAATGTGGTTCGAAAGATTTGTCATCACCATCACCTCGCTCAGCCGCGATTTTCTGCCGGCCAACTGGGGCTATTACACCCCGACCTTCGTGGATGTCCTGACCTTTGTTGGGAGTTTCGGGTTGTTTCTGACTCTATTCCTTCTCTTCTGCCGTTTCCTACCCATTGTCGCCATGGCGGAGGTGAAAGCGATCTTGCCCGAGGCGCACGCTCATCACCATGAGGAGGACCACTGATATGCCGGATCACTCCTCCAGGAATAAGAAAATGAAACTGCATGGTCTCTTGGCCGAGTTCAAAGATGTCGACTCGATCCTCAAAGCGAGTCGAGCGATCCGTGACAAAGGCTTCAAGAAATGGGATACGCACACACCTTTCCCGATCCACGGTATGGACCCGGCGATGGGGCTTAAGAAGTCCCTGATCCCGAAGATTGTCCTCGGGGGCGGATTGATCGGTGGTGTCGGCGGTTTGGCCCTTCAGTGGTGGACCAACGCCGTCGATTACCCCTGGATCGTCTCCGGCAAACCCTTGTTCAGTGTCCCGGCCAACATCCCGATCGTCTTCGAAACGACCGTCCTCTTGGCCGCCTTCGGCGCAGTGTTCGGGATGTTCATCCTTAACAATCTGCCGAGCCTCTATAATCCTCTCTTCAGCAGTAAGAATTTCGTGCAGGGCGCGACAGACGATAAATTTTTCGTGTACATCGAAGCGCAGGATCCGAAATTCGCTCCGGATCGAGTCCGCGAACTCTTGGAAAGTCTCAACCCAGAGTCGATTGAGGAGATCGAGGAAGAAGAGGACGAATGGGTGCCAAAGCTTTCGCCCCAAATGGCATGGACTCTCGGGTCCATCGTCTTCTGCTTGGTCCTCATTCCGCCGATTTACATCGCACGTGCTCAGGCTAAGGACCGGAACTCTCCGCGAGTCCAATTGATACCAGACATGGACCAACAACCTAGGGTCAATGCCCAATCCGCCAGCCCGATTTTTATCGATGGACGCGGGATGAGAAACTATGTCCAGGGGACTGTCGCTCGGGGTGGAGCGCAGACCGATACCGGTTATTACGTTGGAGCGGTTGGAGAAACATGGGTCGACAATCCGTTGAAAGTGGATATGGCGCTTCTCGAACGCGGCAAAGAGCGGTTCGATATCTATTGTGCTCTTTGTCACGGATTCGATGGTCTCGGCAAAGGTCCGATCGCGACACGCGCCGCTAACCTTCGCGAACCAAACTGGGTACCGCCGCTCTCCATGACCGATTCTACGGTTCTCGAAAGAGAGGATGGCCATCTCTTCAATACCATTACGAACGGAATCCGAAACATGCCCGCATACGGAGACCAAATCAGTGTGGAGGACCGTTGGGCCATCGTTGCCTATGTCCGAGCATTGCAGAAGAGTCAGCACGCCACGCTCAAGGATCTCCCATCCGAAGAACGCGAACGCCTCCTAAAGGAGGGCCAACAATAATGGCGGATAAACTCGATTCACAAACGATCAGCCTCGGACCGATCGGCCCCGCGCTCCTGAAAATAGGAGTGATTGTCGGGATAATCGGTTTAGCAGCGGCTTTTATGGGTTCATACACCACTGAGTTGAAATCGGAGCGATTCTACCTGTCCTATCTGGTAAACTTCGCCTTTTACCTGAGCCTATCGATTGGCGCGCTATTCTTTATCCTCACCCAGCACATAGGCCGAGCGGGTTGGAGTGTGGTGGTCCGACGTGTGGCCGAGGCATTCGCGGCCAATGTGGCCCTGATGTTTGTACTGTTCGGAGTGATTTTTATCGGGATGGGAGAGATCTACTCCTGGACCGATCCGGATAGACTGGCTCACGACACCATTCTCCAGGGGAAGGAACCTTATCTCAATACCCCCTTCTTCCTCGTCCGCATACTCATCTATTTCGGAGTCTGGATTCTCCTGACACAGTACTTCTTGAAAGGGTCGGTCGGTCAGGATTCCTCCAAAGACCCGAAGAAGACCGAGAAAATGCAAATGGTCAGCGCACCGGGAATCCCGATCACCGCGTTGACAGTGACCTTTGCTTCATTTGATCTTTTGATGTCGAGGGACCCGCACTGGTTCAGCACCATTTTCGGAGTCTATTATTTCGCGGGATCGTTTCTCGCGTTCTTTTCTCTGATGGCGATTTTCTTCTGCGTCATCCAATCCAAAGGTCTGCTGAAGGACGCTATCACGGTCGAGCACTACCATGACATCGGAAAATACATGTTCGGGTTCACAGTCTTCTGGGCCTACATCGCCTTCTCGCAGTTCATGCTGATCTGGTACGGGAACATCCCCGAAGAGACGGTCTGGTACATCCGCCGGTTCGAGGGAGGTTGGGAGACGGCTTCCTACTTCTTGCTGGTCGGACACTTCATTATCCCGTTCATCGTCCTGATTAACCGTTTCGTTAAACGGATACCTGCCCTTCTGGCGACAATTGCCTTTTGGATACTTCTCGTGCACTGGTTCGATCTCTACTGGATCGTTATGCCAGAATCGCTCAAGGGGCATGTGGGCATCAGCTGGATCGACATTGCTTGTTTCATCGGCATGGGCGGTCTCTACCTGGCCGGATTCGCCTTCTTCATGGGCGACAAAGCGCTGATTCCGCAGGGCGATCCACGCCTCGAGGAATCGTTGCATTTCAAGAACGCATAAGGACTTAGAAAAAAGATGGACGAAAGCAAACGCGACCCCAATTGGTTCTGGACCTTCTTCATCGGCCTCATCGGCACGGTCATCCTTGTCCTCATCGTTGTGGGATTGCAGACTTGGTTTTATGCTTACGAAAGAGATGAACTCACCGAAAAGGTGGTCCTTCGGGATTATGAAGAACTCTCTACCTTGGTGAAGACACAACAGGATAATTTGAAGACATACCGGTGGGTGGATCCCGCCAGCGGAATCGTTTCGATTCCCATTCAAGTGGCTATGGAACAAGTAGCACGGGAATCAGGATCACAATAACACGGAAACTCGATCATCGATTGCCCGCCATTGGGAGGATGCATCGATGCTTGCTGGTTTCCCCGACCGGGTTGACGATCCGAGGTCCCTTGAAAATTCGCGATTGGGTCCCGGGGTTTGAAACCCATATTAGGAGCCAGAAGTTGGGACGCCTGTTCCGAATCGCAGTGATAGCAACCGGAATCGGGTTGATGGTGGAATCAAACTCCGCCTGGTCCGAACGATCGGAACCCGCTCCCCCTCAATTGAAGGGGGTGACGGTCACCGAAAAACTGAATGAAAGAATCCCCCTCGACCTTGAGTTTACCAACGAAGAGGGGCACAAAATTCGAATCGGCGACTATTTCAAGGATGGAAAACCGGTTCTGCTGACGCTCAATTATTTCGAATGCCCGATGCTTTGCACTTTGCAACTCAACGGGTTGATCGAGGGCCTTCAGGAACTGGACCTTGAAATGGGACAGGATTTTAGAATCCTGACAGTCAGCTTTGATCCAGGAGAAACCTGGAAGATGGCTCGGTTGAAGAAACAGAACTATCTTCAGGAGTTGGGGAAACCCGGTATGGAGAATGCCTGGAACTTCCTGACTGGACGATCGAAGCCGATTGAGGAACTGACCGAATCGATGGGTTATGGGTACCGTTGGGACAAGCCCACCCAACAATACATTCATCCGGCGGTCATGATGATGTTGACCCCGGAGGGAGTGATTTCGAGATACCTCTACGGAATCGAATACACTCCCAAGACTTTGCGGTTGGCGATGGTTGAAGCCGCCGATGGCAAAGTCGGTACCACATTGGATCAATTCATTCTCTTCTGCTTTCAATACAATGCGGAAGAGGGGAAATACGCGGTCTCGGCCCGAATTCTCATGAAGGTTTTCGGGGCGGTTTGGATAGTGATTATCGCATCGGTGCTCTTCACCTTTTGGAGGATGGAGAAAGGCCGATCGGAAAAGAGAAGGGAAGAAGCACCGGCATGATGGGTATTACTTTAATGACACTGTTCGAAGGAGCCTATGCCGCCGACAAAGGAAAAGGCATCGGATCTTGGCTTCCTTCCGCGGGGACCGAACACGCTAACGCGGTGGATTGGGTCTTCTTCTTCATCAATGCTGTCTCTATTTTCTTTTTCCTTCTCATTGTGCTGGGATCCGCCTACTTCGTCGTGAAATATCGTCAGAAGGACCCCGGCGATCTACCCGAACCGAGTCCCTCCCACAACACGAAACTGGAGATCATTTGGACCATCATCCCAATTATTATCGTCGTCGTCA
The DNA here is from genome assembly GCA_029261095.1 of Candidatus Omnitrophota bacterium. Classification (GTDB taxonomy): domain Bacteria; phylum Hinthialibacterota; class Hinthialibacteria; order OLB16; family OLB16; genus JACKFH01. The sequence goes on from JAJDBZ010000250.1 coordinate 5,700, forward strand.
TGTTCATCGTCGGGTTCGCGAATTACATGAATGCTGTTGTGGCACCGGAAAACGCTTATCTGGTGAAGGTCATGGGCCGCAAATGGTCGTGGACTTTCGAGTACCCAAACGGATACATCGACAAAGACTTGCACGTCCCTGTAAACGAGGATGTGAAGCTCCTGATCAGCTCCGAAGATGTCCTGCACAGCGTCTACATCCCCAATTTTCGTATTAAACGCGATGCCATCCCGGGCAGGTATACCGTCCTTACTTTTAAGGCGAACCATCTGAGCCCGGAGGAAGGGTACCACCTATTCTGCACAGAGTATTGCGGAACCGAACACTCGTTAATGCATTCCAAGGCTTTCGTTCATGAACGCGCGGACTTCGATGCCTGGTTGGTGAAAGCTTCCGACTATGTCAATAATCTTGGACCTCTTAGGGCCGGTGAAAAGTTATATCTGGAGAGAGGATGTAAGAGTTGCCACTCCCTGGATGGAAGTTCCGGGACCGGGCCAAGTTTTACCGACCTATATGGTAACTCTCATCCGTTAGCCGATGGGACCAATGTGACCCCGGACGAGAACCATATACGCGAATCGATCCTCTATCCGAAAGCCAAAATTTATTCAGGATTCCAACCGGTCATGCCGACCTATAAAGGCTCGCTCAAAGATCCTGAGATCGATGCCATGATTACGTTTATCAAAGCCCAAAGCAACGTGAGCAGGGCCGAGGCCGAACAAGTCCAAGCCGAATTCGAAGCGAATAAACCGCAAGAAGAAGAGGAGTAAAAGGAGTACCGAGCCATGGCCACAACGACTGACATATATCCCGGACGCCCTTACACCGAGGTCGAGGGGAATTATCTGACTCATGAAAAAGGAATTCTTTCCTGGTTGACCACTGTCGACCACAAACGGATTGGTGTGATGTATTTAATGTGTATCAGCACCGCCTTTCTTTTTGGTGGCCTTTTCGCGATGGTCATCCGCTGGGAACTCTTCGCCCCCGGCGCGACTGTCCCAGGTCTGAACGCGGACCGTTACAACCAAATTTTTACCCTTCACGGGGCGATCATGGTTTTCCTGGTGATCATTCCCGGAATCCCGGCAGCACTTGGGAATTTTGTTTTACCCATGATGCTCGGGGCAAAGGATGTAGCTTTCCCCAGACTCAATCTGATGAGCTGGTATCTTTGGGTGGTCGGCGCGCTCTTTGCAGTGATCTCAATGGTGACGTCCGCCGCGGATACCGGCTGGACATTCTATACCCCCTATAGCACGACCACTCAAACCGCAGTGATCCCCATGGTCGTAGGGGCCTTTATTCTCGGATTCAGCTCCATTTTCACCGGCCTGAATTTCATTGTTACTATTCACAAGATGCGTCCAGAGGGTCTCACTTGGTTCAAACTCCCCTTGTTTTTGTGGTCTATATACGCGACAGCGATCATTCAAGTTATCGCCACCCCTGTCCTTGGAATTACACTCCTTCTCCTCATCGCCGAAAGGGTTATGGGTGTCGGGATATTCGATTCGACTTATGGGGGCGATCCAGTTTTGTTCCAGCATTTTTTCTGGTTCTACTCCCATCCGGCGGTCTACATCATGATCCTGCCCGCAATGGGAGTTATCAGCGAAATGATTCCGGTTTTCTCGAGGAAACACATCTTCGGCTACACGGCGATTGCCTATAGTAGCGTCGCTATTGCAATGTTCAGCTTCATCGTCTGGGGACACCACATGTTCACCTCCATGTCCCCCCTATCCAACATGATTTTCAGCGCGGTCACTTTCAGTGTGTCGATCCCCTCGGCGGTGAAGGTTTTTAACTGGACCGCGACCCTTTACAAAGGTTCGATTCGATTGGCCACTCCGATGTGCTACGCGCTAGCATTTCTCTTCCTTTTCACTATCGGCGGCTTGACCGGTCTCCACCTCGCGACCCTTGGGACCGATATCCATCTCCACGACACTTACTTCGTTGTCGCGCACTTCCACTATGTGATGGTGGGAAGCACCATGATCGCTTTCCTCGGAGGCCTCCATTACTGGTGGCCGAAGATTTTCGGAAAGATGTATAGCGAGACCTATGGCAGGTTGGGATGTCTTACCACCTTCATTGGTTTCAACGTGACTTTTCTCCCACAGTTCGTATTGGGAACACGAGGGATGCCTCGGAGGTATTACGATTACCTCCCGGAATTCCAGACTCTCCACGCGGTTTCGTCGATCGGTGCGTTCATCATGGGAGCCGGACTTTTTATCACCCTTTTCTGCCTACTCCATTCCCTTAAATGGGGGAAACCCGCCGCCGATAACCCATGGGGAAGCGCGGCCTTGGAATGGCAGTCAACATCCCCCCCGCATTATCACAACTTTACGAAAGAACCCACAGTGGGAGATCCTTACGACTACCAGGATTTTAAATGGGATCCGAAAGCCGAGGGATATTACAAGACAGCGGAAGGACAAGGCGCCGCCTAACGATGACGACCGAAACCCAAGCGATTGATAAATCTGGGCACGACCACGATCACGGCCACTCGCCCTATTTGCAACACCACTTCGACACGATGGAACAGCAGTTCAACTCGGGGAAACTCGGGATGTGGCTCTTCCTGGCGACCGAGATTCTACTTTTCGGCGGTCTGTTCGTGGCCTATGCGATCTACCGCGCATTGCACCCCGAAATTTTTGAGTATGGCCATCACTTCCTGGACCCAGTGATGGGTGGGACCAATACCGCCGTCCTCATTTTAAGCAGTTTCACCATGGCCGCCGCCGTCAGGTACGCTCAGGAAGGCAAAAAGACAATGCTTGTTGCCTGCTTGGTTCTGACCCTTGGGGGCGCGTGCGGTTTCTTGGTGATCAAATACTTCGAATACAGTCACAAAATGGTGCACGGTGTTTTCCCCGGAAAGTTCTATGCACCCGACGACCACATCTTGGAAGAGGAATTGATGGGGGCGCATGGCCACGGTCACGAAGAGGGTGACGGTCATCATGAAGAGGGTCACGGTCACGCCGCGGGTGACCACGAGGAGGCCGCCCACGAGGAACCCGCCGCGGCACCCATGGTCGTTTCGCAAACTCCCCCAGCCGCCGAGGGAGAATTCGTCATCGAGAAATCCCAGATCGCGGAAGCAGGTGGCGGTCCCGAGGGTCTTGTCGGTATTGTCCAACAAGAACCCAAAATGCCGAAGCGACCCGAAAAGGCGCACGTATTCTTTGGAATCTACTACTTGATGACTGGACTGCACGGTTTGCACGTGGTTATCGGGATGTGCGCGATTGGGTGGGTCCTTCTCAAGGCTATGAAAGGGGTTTTCGGCCCGGAGTATTTTACGCCTGTGGACTTGGTCGGCCTCTATTGGCACTTGGTCGACTTGATTTGGATTTTCTTGTTTCCACTACTGTATCTGATTGACTGAGTTTTCTTAACGGAGAAGAGAAGCATGAACGAGGGAAATACACATAACAATGAACATCATGGTGTTGGCCACATTGTGGATTGGAAAGTGCTCATCGGTGTTCTGACTGCACTTCTGGTCCTGACCTATCTTACGGTCAAAGTGACCGAATTCGACCTTGGTCCATTGAATATCGTTATTGCTCTCGGAATCGCGACAGTCAAAGCCACTTTGGTTTGTCTCTTTTTTATGCACCTCTACTATGACCAACCCTTCAACAGCCTGGTCCTAGTCAGTTCGGTGCTGTTTGTTTTGGTCTTCATTCTCTTTTCCCTCATCGATCTTTCGGCCTACCAACCGGATATTATCCAAGACTACATCTCCAGTATGAGGGACCCCGCGTACCCATTAGACGAACCTCAATAGAGGGTTCGAATTTCCACACCCGGCCCAGGCTGGATATTCCCCCGGTAGAGGCTTTCTTTGCATTGCCAGCACCCCGATTGTTTGGTATTTTCCTAGGGACCTCAAAGATCCATGAAGAAAACAGGTGGGGTGATCCTTGGTTCACCCACCAGAGGTGAGAGGAGTATCTCCTTGCGACCCTTGATTTTGTTCTTCATCGTCTCATTTCTGGGAGACTTGCCGGCCCTCGCCCAGTTCACGCGCCTCCCCGACGAGCAAATGGTCCAATTCCGTCTGTATCCCGGGCTTTCCGAAACCTCCCCCCTCTACCGCCAGGATGCTTGGATACCCATCGCTATCGAAGTCGATAACCCATCGGACCGGCCTATAAAAGGAAATCTTTCTCTGGTGGCGAGTGCGGACTCGATGGGGAATTTCGATGATTATACGATTGAGATTCCCATCCAATTCGCCCCATCCCAGCGCAAAATGATTCGAGTCCTCGGCCGCTTTCCCGAATGGGCCGAAGACCTCAATCTCTATCTGGGAAGAGAGAGAGTCGCCATCGCTGGAATGCGCGAAATGGACCCAACCGAGAGAGTAGTCGTGGTTTTGGGTGAAGGACATCTCGAATACAACAATCTCGAAGTCCGTCAAGTCATAGATCAAGAAACCATTCGATCCATAACGATCGCTCATCTCAGTCAATCGCAGATTCTTCCCGACCGGGTTGAGGGTTATGAGACCGCGAGCCTGATAGTCTGGGATGGAATGAGGATGGATCCACCCACCGAAGAGCAGAATCTGGGTCTTAGGAACTTTGTGGAGTTGGGTGGCACACTTGTCTTAGGTCTCGGCGACACTGGGCAAAGAGTTCATGAATTTGGATGGACAGATTGGGTCGGCGAATTACCGACAGAAAGCCGACCGATTGTGATACAGGGCCAAGTCCAAACCTCGGGAAAGAAGACGGCACAGGATCTCCTCAGGGGAACGACCGAATGGCAAACGGTCTCATTCGCGTTGGAGGAAGGGTCCACTACGGAAGGCGAGGTCGCATTTCTCTCGGCGGAGGGAACTATTCCGGGCGAGCCCTGCTTGCTTCTCGATGGGGAGCCGCTTCTATACCGTAAGAGGTTGGGCGCGGGCACGATATTCATCTCACGGATTCCCTGGTCCGATTGGATGAAACTGGGTGAACCCTCCATTGAGTTTTGGAAGCATTTCATCAAATCCCTTCCCGACCGACCTCCTACCTTTTCCCAGGACTGGGATCTCTTGCGACCCTTTGTTTCATATTTGAGGACCTCACTCCTTGGAGAGTTGCCCGGTCCACTTTTTATTGGAGGGTTTTTGGGGCTCTATACCTTCCTCTTGATCCCTGTGAATTACTTCTTCTTCCGAAAGAGGAAGAGACTTGAACTTGCTTGGTTGCTACTGCCTCCTCTAGCCATCTTTTTTTCGTACCTGGCTTATCACATTGGATCTCTTCAACAAAAGGGAGGGATAGCGCAAAGGCATATATCGGTTGCTTTCCAACCGCAGGGAAGTTCCCTTGCCCGATGTCAAGCGATGGCTGCGATTTATTCTCCCAAGAGACGTGTCTTTGAGTTTCAAGAGAATTATTCCAGACCGCTGCCGCTTCCGAAATCGAAAGATAACCTGCAAGACCTCGAAGAGGAAAGCCTCGAGCTCCGATATCTCCCAGAGGGGACAGGCGGCACATACACACCCGAACTTCGCACGCTGCTGGTCAATCACTGGGCATCCAAGGAGCTGGCTTACGATACTACGGTCGATCTGGGAGGAACCATTGAGGCCCATGCTGTTGAGATGACTTCCCAGAACCTCAAGGTGAGTGTCCACAACAGGACAAAGTTTGATTTTAACAAGGTGTTCATAGTAGTGGAAACCCGCTTTCATGATATTGGCCAACTTGCTAAGGGAGAGAGTCGCACAGAGGATCTGACTTCGATCGATCGGCAAACTTGGAATGTCCTCAGCCAAAGACTCGCCGGGTACTCCTATCCTTACAACCAGAACCGCCAATACTTTAAGATGCCACTTGACAAATTCGTCTTCGAACAAGGGAGGTCGATGATCGCGACCTTTCCCATTCAGTGCGATGTTCTGGGTGAGAAAGCCTTGGATCAATATGCTCCTCCGCATGTGTCGCGCCGAGGGGTGTATGCATTGGCGGAAACAACCTCTCCCCTGTTCCCCATTGAAATCGGTGAGGAGATTTTTGAAAGAGAGGCGGTCTCATTAATCTTGACCCCTGTCGATGTGGAAAGCGATGCTCGGGACTTGATGGTGGGTCCCACTGACTGGACTGTTCGTACTTCAGTGAAGAGCGAATTGCTCGAGCAGTTTGTTCCCGATACCAACAACAACTACTACTGGAACCAACTCGGAATACCCGAGAACTCGATGTTGCCCCCACCTCATGAAATAGGTGTTTTCGGTGTGATACCCGCAACAGCAACCTATATTCTCCGCCCCAATCTTAGGAATGAGTGGTACTCACCCATTTCCTTGTCCGGTGAGACAAAGAAGAAAGAAGACCCTTTTCGGAATCGGAACAATCGGGAATTCCTGGTTAAGTGGAAGGGTCTTCATTTTCAGACTGGTGAGTGGTTTGAGATTCCGACCGAAGGAACGTTCGAGATTCCATTGGACCGGGGAACTCTTAATTTCCAACAAGAACTCATTCTCCAATTGGAAATATCTTTCAAGCAGGAAGACGGTGAAGATTCCACTTCTCGTTTCACCATGAACAATTACGAACCTTTGATTCTAGACTTACCTGAATTGTCCATGGAACTGCAAAGGAATAGCGATTGAGTAGGGACCACTGAAAGGAATCCGATATGGCGATAGTCGAAATACGAAACTTCAGTAAGCGTTACGGAGATTTCGAAGCGGTCAAAGACTTCAATCTCGATATTGAAGAGGGTGACATCTATGGCTTCATCGGTCCAAACGGTGCGGGAAAGACCACGACCATCCGCTTCCTGTCCACACTTCTTGAACCGACTACAGGGGAAGCGAGAATCTGTGGTCTCGATGTCCTCAAGAAGCCGCTCGAGGTTCGAAAGGTCATCGGATACATGCCGGACATGTTCGGTGTTTATGAGGGTATGCGAGTTTGGGAATACATCGATTTCTTTGCCGCGGTCTACGGAATCGCCAAGGCGGATCGAAGAAAGATCATCGACGATGTCATCCAACTCCTCGATCTGGACAAAAAGCGCGACACCTTTGTGGAGGGACTTTCCCGGGGGATGCAGCAGCGTCTCTGTTTGGCCAAGACCTTGGTCCATGATCCAAAGGTTCTCATCCTCGACGAACCCGCTTCGGGTCTCGACCCTCGCGCACGAGTGTTCATCAAGGAACTCTTGAAAGCTCTCCGGGATATGGGGAAAACCATTTTCATCTCCTCGCATATCCTTTCCGAACTCGCCGATTGTTGCAACAAGGTGGGAATCATCGAGCGTGGCGAACTCCTCGCATCTGGCGGAGTGCGCGAGATTCTCTCACAGTTTTCCGAAAGCCTTCGATTGGAAATTGAAATCCTTTCAGACCCAGGGGCCTGCGAGAATATTCTTCACAGTGTGCCTGAAATCACATCGGTCGAGGTCTTTGGGCAGATGTTCAAAGTGGAATTTACGGGCGAACTGACCTCGATTCCGGAAATTCATAAGAAACTGACTGACGGTGGCGTCGAGATCCTGTGGTTCAAAGACACACCACCCGATCTGGAGGATGTCTTCATGCGTGTGACAAAAGGGGAGGTGGCCTGATCCCCCCCCCCGGAATGTTCTGGAGAGAACGAGATTCCAGACCGGCACGCAGGCAACGAGATGAACGACACGGAAAAAATCCAACTCCTTACCGAACCCTATGACCCGGAAGAGGCCCACGCTCTGATCGACCAGGAGGGTTGTGGTGCGGTTCTCTGGTTCGAAGGTGTCATGAAGGAAGTCTTAGCCGATGGAAATCGCGTTTCGCAACTCGATTGGGATGCTTACCAAAGCATGGCTATTAAGAGTTTAAGCGAGCTCCGTGATCGCGCGATTCGGGATTTCGAACTCAAAGACCTCATCCTCATCCACCGAATCGACACCCAGTTACCAGGAGATCTGATCATGACACTGGGCGTCTCATCGGAAAGACGGAAGGGGGCAATCGCCGCCATTGGGTGGTTCATGGACGAATTAAAACAACTTGCCCCCCTGTGGAAGAAGGAAAAACTGGTTGAAGGCCAAGAACGCTGGGTGGAGGGTGAGTCCCCTTGAATTCCCTATCCGAAGGACGTGAACTTTGTCTTGCCCTTTCCACCAGCGCGAGAGAAGATAAAGAAGAATGAAATTCTTTAAACGCAGCCTTCCATCCTTGATCCTCGAAGTTCTCGCCGATGGTCCCGAGTTCGGCTATGAGATCGCAAAACGGATCAAGAAGATGGAGCCGGGAGTTCTCGACAATCAAGAGGCACTGCTCTACCCAGGTCTTTATGAACTCGAAATGAAAGGGATTCTCGAGTCCTACACCCAAGCCTACAAAGAAGGCCGAGTCTGCCGTTACTACCGAATCGTTGAAAAGGGAAAGCGGCTAATGAATAAGAACCCGAAAGAAGTGAAGAAGATCCTCACAGTCCGGGAGATGTTGCCGGAGGGGGTTTAGAGAGTCGATAGGTGGAACCTTTAGAAACATCAAGGAGCCCATCAATTACCGCTTCCCCCGCAGCTTTTTCTCCAACTCTTGAATCCGATCGCGATACAGAGCCGCTTGTTCGAAATCCAAATTCTTGGCGGCGTCCACCATTTTGCGTTTGAGACGGGTGATCTGTTCTTTCGGTGCGACCTTCTTGTTTTCGAACTCGTCAAAGATGTTGTAGACCATCTCCCGTGCGTCGTCCTTCTTGCGACGAATCTCCACCAGCATGTTCTTGATCGCTTTCTGGACCGTCTTCGGCTGGATACCGTGCTCTTCATTGAAATCGGATTGGATGTCTCGGCGGCGATCGATTTCTTTCAGCGCCCGTTTGATCGAGTCGGTTTCTTTGTCCGCGTAGAGGATGACTCTCCCGTCCACATTCCGAGCCGCGCGTCCGCAGATCTGCACGATGGATGACTCGGATCGCAGAAATCCTTCCTTGTCCGCATCGAGAATCGCCACCAAAGTCACCTCGGGAAGGTCCAACCCCTCTCTAAGGAGGTTGACTCCAACGACTACGTCAATTTCTCCCTTCCGAAGTGATTCGAGAATATCGACCCGTTCGACTGTGTCAATCTGGAAGTGCAAGTACCGGCTCTTGATCTTGAGTTTCTGAAGAAACTGAGCCAAATCCTCAGCCATCTTTTTGGTTAATGTGGTGGCGAGTACACGGCCTCCCTTGTCTATCGATTCCTGAATGCGCGCGATCAGGTCATCCACCTGCCCCCTCGCCGGGCGGATCTCAACACCGGGATCGACAAGACCTGTTGGACGGATAATCTGTTCGACGATTCTGTCGCTCTCCTCCTTCTCGTATTTCGCCGGAGTTGCCGAAACGAAGACTGCTTGCCCTACAAGTTCGCTAAACTCTTCAAACCGGAGAGGCCGGTTATCGAGCGCCGATGGGAGGCGGAATCCATACTCGACGAGTGTCTTCTTTCGAGACTGGTCCCCTCCGTACATCCCATGGATCTGAGGCAACATGATATGAGACTCATCCACCATCACCAGAAAATCGTCCGGGAAATAATCCAACAGGCAAAACGGTCTCTCTCCGGGTTCCCGGCCATCCAGGTGACGCGAATAGTTTTCGATCCCCGCACAGACTCCGGTCTCTCTGAGCATCTCAAGATCGAATCGGGTTCGCATTTCGATCCTTTGCGCCTCCAGAAGTCTCTGTTGTTGGTTGAGTTCAGTGACTCGTTCCTTGAGTTCCACCTTGATCGACTCAATCGCGGCATTCAACCTTCTTTTCGAGGTCACATGGTGTTTCGCCGGCCAGATGGTGACGCTCTGGAGATCTCGCGAAACCTTCCCAGTCAATGGATCGAACTCAGAAATCCGCTCGACTTCATCCCCGAACAACTCGATTCGGAAAGGTGTCTCGCCATAACCCGGAAAAATATCGACCACATCCCCTTTGACCCGGAAAGATCCTCTTTGAAAGTCAATGTCTTTTCTCTGATATTGGAGCGCGACCAGTTGTCTGAGGATTCGATTCCGATCTGAAAGCCCCCCAAGAGTGATAGGGAGATGTGTTTCCAAATACTCTCTCGGCGCACCGAGCCCGTAAATGCAAGAGACCGATGCAACCACAATCGTGTCTCGGCGTTCGATGAGACTGGTCGTCGCCGAAAGACGCAACCTCTCGATCTCGTCGTTCACATCGGTTTCTTTCTCGATGAATGTATCCGATGTCGGGACATAAGCCTCAGGCTGATAGTAATCGTAGTAGCTGACAAAATATTCGACGGCGTTGTTGGGGAAAAACTCTCGGAACTCCGAGTAGAGCTGAGCCGCCAGAACTTTGTTGTGGGAGATGATTAATGTCGGACGGTTTACTTTTTCGATGACATTGGCCATCGTATAGGTCTTCCCGCTTCCGGTGACTCCAAGCAGCGTTTGATAACGTAGCCCCGCTTCGAGACCATCGATCAATTCTTCGATGGCCTTCGGCTGGTCGCCGGCAGGTCCATATTCGGAAACCAACTCGAACTTGGCCTCACTCGGGGTAAAAGGGCAATCTCTAGGGCGTATCTGTATATCAGTGGTCATCGTATCATTGTACTAAAAATTTCCATGTGTCCGTAGTCGGTCCATTGTGCGCATCTTCGCATTCGATTCGAATTTCCATCAAAACAAACTCAACTGGACAGGGCCTGGGCGACGAAACGAAGCTGCGGAAAGGGCCGGTCGTTCCCGATTCAATCCCAACTTCTTGCATTGGATCTTGAACAATGCTGCAATCTGCTCGGCGTAAGGTCCTTCGCCCTTCATTCGAGTGCGAAAATTCGAGTCGTTGGTTTTGCCGCCTCTCATCCCTCGGACATGGTTCATCACTTTTGTGGACTTGGTTGGAATTGTATCGTCCAGCCAATTCTCAAACAGTTCCGATACCCCGTAGGGAAGGCGCAACATGATATATGATGCGTGTTTCGCACCGGCGCGCTTTGCTTCATCCAAGAGAGCCGGTATCTCCGAGTCCGTTAGGCCGGGAATTATCGGACCAAGGATCACACCACAAGGTACATCCGCAGCGGACAGTTCACGAAGCGCGTCGAGTCTCCGTCTTACCGAGGCGGTTCGTGGTTCCATCCTTCTACGAAGACCCTCGTCCAAGGTAGTCAACGATAGATAAACCATCGCCGCCTGATGTTTGCTTAAACTAGAAAGATGGTCGATGTCACGAGTGACCAAGTAGTTCTTCGTGATGATTCCGGTCGGGTTACGAAATTCGGCCAAGACCTCCAAGCAACCCCTCGTTATTCTAAAGTCTTTCTCGATCGGTTGATAACAGTCGGTAATCCCCGAGATTCCCAGCAATTGGGGAATCCACTTTTTTGAGGAGAGTTCAGTTTTCAGTAGTTGGGGTGCGTTCTCTTTGACAAAGATTTTCGTTTCAAAATCTAATCCGGGCGAGAGTCCGAGGTATTCGTGAGAGGGTCGGGCATAACAATAAGCACAACCATGTTCGCATCCCCGGTAGGGGTTAATCGAGGCATCGAAATGAACGTCGGGACTGTTGTTCATCGAAATCAGAGATTTAGATCGGTCTTTGAAAAACTGAGTCGAACATTTCGTTTGCCCAAAATCTGTGCGATTCTCATATTCAGGTGTATAAGCGATCGATTCAAAGCGGCCCGAGGGAGAGCCCAAAATCCCGCGTCCGCGATTGGTATGGATGCCCGTCTGCCGAGGTTCCGAATGATCGGTCATGCTGCATTTATAGTCACTTATCCCGACTTTGTAAAGAGAGTCTTGGGACTGCCCTTAGGAAGTGGGTTGCAGGCCTAGTCCTCAATAGTCATCACAAATCCACCGAATTTTGTTACTGTTCCTTGCATATACAGTCTAAGAACCCGGCAAGGGTATTCTTGTTTGGAGAGAGTCCGCAGATTAAGGGCCGGGTAGCTACGGATCAATGGGAGAACGCTGGGGATCTATGGTTAAGATTATTGCCGCCATTCTTATCATCGCCGTCTTGCTTTCGGGAGGCGTTTACTATTCTCTACAACCAAAAACTCTGCCCATTCCAACCTTCCAAAAAGAACCATCCGGCGTTGCCCAAAGCACATTGAGCAATGTGAGAATTGCCGATCCACGTTGGCTTTCCGAGGACAGGAATCTCCTGTGGGTGGTCTGTCGTTTTGGTGATGGTCAACGAGTTCGATCAAATCTCCTCGTCGACCTCTCCGACAAATCGACGCTTGCACACCTGCGTGGGGCAAACCTGGTTTCCTGGATAACCGACCATGAAATCTTGATCTACAATCAGGGTAACAGAGATTCACAATGGGATAAATTTCAACAACTTCTCGATCGCAACAAACCCTCACTCAACGTCACACAATTTTTTACCGTTGACATCAATTCAGGAAATATTACACGGGTTTGTGAGGTGAGTTCCAACCATCACCTGACCTTTGTCGATCCGTCACCTGACAACAAGCGGCTAGTCACCTCTTTTGGACCCAAGGAAACTTACGAAATCGAGCTGATGCCAGGAAGCGATCCTCGCAAATTAGAAGAGGAATATGTGTGGGCGCCTAAATGGGTCGAAAACGACACCTATTTTTTCATCGGGCAGACCTCGGTTCTTTCGAGAGAGTTCGGAGCGACCATCTCCAAATCGGTTTCAATTCCTCTTCTCGACGAAGTCCGGGACGCCATTAAGAATTATGGTTCGCCAACCCTCAAAATCTGCGGACAAATTGGAGAAAACCTTTTGATAGCGGATCACAATCCGAAATTGGATTATGACCGACTCCTGGTATTGGATCGAAAAACTACGGTACTGGAAGAAGTGGCGCCATTGATCCCATCCGGACAGCTTCCAAGGTTTAACGAGGAGGGGACCATGATGGTTTATCAGGGTCAACAATTCGACAAGAACATGGATACCGTTTATCTCCAGACCCTGGAAGTGGATTCTAAACCCATCGACCTGGTTACCGGAGAATTCGGCGGAGTCCAAGAATCGACCCCGGTCTTTTGGGACAATGAATCGGTACTTTATGTTCACCGAGGCGTCGAGGTCCGATCGATTTCTCTTGCTGATGGAAGTAAGGAACTTCACTGGCCCATCTCGGTGGTTCCGTAAAGACGATACTTGCCAACGATCCATGATTTGAGGGGATACCTTGGGGAAAACGGTCCATCTATTGGCGAAACATTTCGCAATCCTTTTGTCCCTTCTGTGTCTGGAACTTCCTCATGCCTCCGGCCGAGGCGAAATTATTCAGATCGAATCCATAGGCGAACTTTGCAAGGCCAAACAAGTACTCGGTGGGCTAGTGGCGGTCGATCCAAAAGATGGCCGCGAACGACTCATCCTGACAAACGACAATGAGGAGAAGGGTTGTGAACTCCTCTCGATCGACTTTGAGAACGATTCGGCCGAGATGTATGTCGCTCCTGCTGGAGCTGGCGCTTGGGGTATCATAAAAATTCCACAGAATCGATTCGTAGTGAGCACATTTTACGACGGTTCCTTCATGACGTTTGATTTCAAATCAAAGACTTTTCTGAACCATAATCGGCTGGGTGAGCAAACCTACATTTGGACAGTGGCCCTTGGAAGCGACGGTCGAATCTATGGCGGGTCCTACCCAGATGCCAAACTGGGCGCTTTCGATCCCGACACGGGTGAAATTGAAGACCTGGGAAGTCCCGTTCAACCGAACATGTACTTAAGGAACACTGCATCGACTCCGGCGGGACAAATAATCTGCTCATTCGGGAACGACGCTCCCGGCCATTCGGTCTACCACCCTGACACATCGGAGTTCCATCCACTTCCAGGTCTGGAGGTGACCGATGGAGTCAGCTCGCCAACAGTTTTTGGCGACCTCCTTTTTGCGAATGTATCGGGAAAGGGCTTGGTGGCCTGGGAGGGGGAAGACCTGAACCCCGCCCTACCCGAATCGATTCCTCGGATAGCCTCCTCGGAATCCCTTGTTCCGATGCCGCATATCTCCACGAAAGAGACTCTCTACATGCGATCTGGATCGAAGGTCTTTCGATGGAAAAGAGGTGAGACGGAACCAAAATTTCTGTTCGAAAGAAATCTCAGAGGTGGGACTTACCGTGGAGTCTCGGAGGAAGGGATCTTTCTCGGGAATCGAGGGCAGGATTACTTTCTGCTTCGTCCCCCTCACTACGATATTGAGATGCGTCCAATCCCAATCAATGCCAGGGGGCGGTCCCCCCTGTTTCTAAAAGCCGATCCACAAGGCCGGGTTTGGGGTGGTCCGCACTTTGGTCAAACCCTCTTCCATTACGATCCCAAGACAAAGGAAACGGTGAATACGGGTGCTGTCTGCGATCTCTCAGGGGAGATCTACGATGTCACTTTTCTGGATGGTAAGACTTTTGCGGCCAGTTACTCGGGCGGGGATATTACAGTCTACGACCCTGACATCCCCTGGGATCAGTGGGGATTGAGAAATCCGAAACCTCTCTCAAATGTCCGGCAGGAAGGGTACATCCGTCCCACCGCAGGTATCACTGTTGGAAAGGATGGATATCTCTATTCGGGATGGATGGCCCGGTATGGTGTGTATGGTGGCGCACTCGTACGAACTCTCCCTGAGACTGGCGAACAAGAGGTCTACGTCGATCCGCTCGGACCCCGGGCGATTTATTCGATGGACGTCTTGGCTGATCGAGTTTATCTGGGAACCTCCCTTTCAGCAAACGGTTTGGGAAATGCAACCGGGCCGGTCTCAATCGGAATCTGGGATACCGTAAAGAAGAAACTCATCAAACAAAGATATTTCGAGGGCCCAAACCAGGTCGGTCACATAGCGGCATTCCCCGAGGGAGTCGTCCTATCGCTGGGAGGTGTAAGACTCTTGATCCTCGACGCGCAAACGCTGGAAACGAAGGTCGAAATCCCGCTCAATGGAGGAGGGATCTCCAACTTTCGATTCCATTCCAACCGCAAGACCGGAGAGGTATGGTTGACTCGGGGAAAGAGGGTTTGTCTGCTTTCTGTTGGGGAAGGACGATTGGAAACCGTTGCCACCCTCGACCGATCTCTTTCAAATGTGACACAAGATCCCCAAGGGAATGTGTACGTTTCGATGGGGGCGGAAATCCTGCGATTGATGTTCGATTGAATTACCATAGAATGACTTAGAACGCCGGAGGCGATAGTGAGACTTGCACTACTCTTTCTAATGGGTTTCTCAATTTGCATTCCAACTCCCACTTCGGTTGCCCATGGGAAGGAATGTCCCTTTGACGATATTGGTGATTCTGTCACCCTGGCAATCTCCATTCAGAGTTGGGACTCTATGTGGGAATCCATCCATGCTCCCGATCTCGGAAATCGAATCCTAGAAGGATTCCAGGAAGACCTGCTCCCAGCGATTTTAAAAAAAGCGGAGGAAGAAACGGACTCGGCAAGTGTTGAAGCGAAGGTCGAGGAGATTCTCGAAGAGATCGATTGGCGCCAGCTGGCTTCATCACCCATCTCCTTCCTCGTTTGGAGAGACGAATACAACCTACCTGTGATGACAGTGAAATTCGATGCCGAGATGGAGCGGATTGATAGTGTCTACCAGACCCTGTCAAGCGCCCTACGGGTATTGAGTGGTTGGATCGACGATACGCAGTTTCGCCAGGAGAATGGTCAATCGATTGTTTCCTACTCCATTGATGATCTCCGTGAAGACTGGATCATTCTCGAGGTACGCGAGAATTCAGTATGGTTGTGCATGAGCCACACGGTGGACGAGGCCCTTGCGGGCGCGGGGCTCAAAGAGAGGAAAGGGTTTTCCGATCTGTGGGGTCGAGGGCCGGAAAGTATCCAGAATTCCCTGATAGTAGATTTCACCTCCCTTTTCGAAACAGCAAGCTTGATTATGGGTGCGACCGATTCGGAGTGGTCCAACTCTCTGGTCCTAGACGAAACCATGGAGGCTTTGTTCAAAGACGATTTGGAAACGCTTGAGAAACTCAGAAAAGTAGAAACCGATATGGATTTCCTGACCGGTCGCCATGATGAAAATGATCAGGCCCCGATGGTTGGACTACTGGAGAAGCTAGGGGACCTCGGTCTACTCGTCTCCATGAGTGGGCCAACCGAAACGGGAATCGAAAGCCTGACACTCCTGAGCATCGAAGGTGAATCCGATTTTGCAGAGATCTTCGATTCTCCACCGCTTACCCAGAGGTTTTCCTCCCTTGTGACACCCGATTTGTTGAGAGGGAGCGCCTACTCGATCCCGGACTTGGGTAAAGCCTACGATTTCCTTCTCGAGATGATTCAGGAGTTTCCGGGTGGAGAAGACATGTTGGAGGCTTGGAAAGACATTCAGGAATCGATTGACCTTCACCTCGCTGACGATTTGATCCCGGCATTGGGTAACGAGTTCGCGATCCTCACTCGAAGGGCGAAGAAAGCCTCGTTCGCCGGGTTTAGACTGGTCAATAACGAATCGTATGTATTGATCGAAACCGGGCAAGAGAAGGGGATGGAGGAACTTCTAACAAAACTTGAAGAATTCCTGAGGTCCTATCAATTGAACCCGACGCACTCTCTCATCGGCGATGTGACGTTTACCCAATTGGCCGCTGGTCTGATGGGTGAAGCGGGGTGGGGTTGGGATAAAGAATCGGAGATTCTTGTGATCACCACCACGCCCCAGGCCGAACACCTGCCTGTCCTCATTGAATCGCTTCGAACGTCTCAGGACTTTTCCTTCCAAGAACACCCGAGATGGGAAGATCTTCAGTTAGTTGCGATTGAGAATCCCACAGCTCTTGTCTATGATGATCTTTCTATCACTTGGCAGCAACAAGTAGATGAATTGAAAGGCGCGAAGATGATGCTGTCTATGATGGGGGGAGGCGATCCGATCACATTGGGGGTTGTGAGCTTGGCTATGGAGATTTTGACAGGCATTCCCGCCCCAGACGCCTATCTTCGAATGGACTCTGAGGAAGGAAACCTAAAAATCTCCCACAGCATTCTCCTATTTCCCGAGGACGATCCTGATACAGAACCATGATTGAATCGGTTAACAGGAAGAATGTCCCCCTTTTCAGTATCTGTCTTCTCATGATCGGAATCACCGTTTCAGGAGAATGCATTGCCAAGGAACGCGCATCCTCCTATGTGGAGAGATCCCCATTGCAACAGGGACTTTTGGGTGCT
The DNA here is from genome assembly GCA_029261095.1 of Candidatus Omnitrophota bacterium. Lineage (GTDB taxonomy): Bacteria > Hinthialibacterota > Hinthialibacteria > OLB16 > OLB16 > JACKFH01. The sequence goes on from JAJDBZ010000250.1 coordinate 22,880, forward strand.
GGAGCCGTTGGCTGCTCTGTGGTTTACACTCCTATCAAGGCCTGTTACGCGGCGGGAGGAACTGTGGGCGGAGGGTTGGTATTCCTGATGTCGGCCGGGCAAAGTTCCACTGCGGCAGGCCGTATCCTCCAAAGATCGACGCGGGGCGATTGGTTCGTTCATCCCGACCATCTGACTGGTCAGAGACGCCTTCGATTTCGCGGTTCACCGGCCCTCCGAGGAGGCCGGTAGGGAATCAGTTCATCAAAAACGGGTATCCGATCCCCCAAAGGGTTGCGTCCAGGGTTCCGTTCCGGCGACCATCCATACCGTTCTGCATTTGCCAAGTCATTTCGGCATCAGCATGGACCATCCGTCTTAAAGTCTCCACAAGATCCCCTCGATCATATGCCTCTTGGGCGAGCGAATGGGAACTAATCACCATTGGGAAGGGCAAGTCTGGTGTCTCCAGGAGTTTTCTTAACTCAACCTCCCACTCCGAAAGATCGACGGTATGTGGTGCAAACCGTTGGAGGTCGCTGAGGTAAATGACTCGATCGTCGAGGGAGGTTGATGTTTCTGAGGCGATGAATTCACGATACAGGCTCAATTCTTCTGACAAATCCTCCAGGTCTTTTCGATTTTTGAGAATTCGATAATCGACAAACACACTTTCAATTGGAGATAGGTCTGTCTTGGCGACAGTGGCATACTTCTTAGCGACATCTTCCGAGTTCCCATAATCAAGGATTGTCAGTGCATAGAGAAGTATTCCCAGGTGGTCTTGCGTGAGATGTGGTAGAAGGATCTCAAAAAAATCCTCCATGACCGGATCGAGTCTCAATTTTCCGGTAATGCGGTCCTTCTTAATGCTCCGCTCCGCGATCCGCGGGAAGACTTCATTGACCAGGAGACCTGGGTTGCGCACCATCAACTCAGTCGCAAGTTCGACTGCTTGTGAGGCATCTCCCACCCGTAATGCGACATCCAACTCGAGAAAAAACCTATCCTGATTCGGGAAAATCCGACGGCCCATTCGAAGAGACTCTCGAGCGGAGTCGACCAATCTCTCCGAAACCTTCTCCGGTGTCTCCGACCGTGAAGCCAACTCGAGCTGAGTCAATCCCAGACTCCAGTAAACACCATGCCATCGATAGGACTCCAGCGCCATTTGGTAGTAACGTTCCGCAGTTGGAAGGAAATCAGGGAACTCCCGGTAGATCTTGATAAGCCGCTCCTTCAAGTTGGCCAGATCTTTTGGGTCGGATTTCTCGACGAAACCTGTGACCGTCCTTGAGATTCCCTGGCGGTTTTCTTCTAAGAAGACATGTGCCCTCATTTGAAAGTCGGCACCGTATAGGATTCCCTGGCCCGCAAATGGAAGAATGTCCACGACTTTTTTGTACTTGGCCTGTAGCACATCAATGAGATCGAGGAAGACTTCAATATCAGAAGGCCCTTTCACAGTTCCAGCGTCGAACTGTCGTTTCATTCTATCGAATTCCGAACGCACATCAGGACCCACCGCCTCCAGCTCCCCCTCATGGGTCCGGCCCAAGAATTGGGCGGTGATGGGAACGAAGACTCCGGATTGGCCCATTAAGCCCGAGGGTCCTGTCGAGCCCAACCCGACCGGGATGGCCAATACCGTCCAAACGATTACGGCGATGGACGCTCTGTTTGAGACGGAGAACTTCTTCCTCGATGGAGGATCGAATGTCGGAGACTCGAACGTTCCGACCCAAAGGACCAAGAGTCCCGGAAAAAAGATGGCAATCGGTGCGATGTGAGCGGTGAAACTGAAAAAGGCGTCCATCAACACGACCAGCAGACCGATAAAAAAACAGGATTGTTGGAACCGGAGGCCTGTTGGCCGGTCCCGTGACCGGTTCATCCAGACCCATCCTGTCTTTAAGAAAAGGAAGAACCCCCAGAGAAGCAGGACCAACCCGATCGCGCCGCACTCGACCGCCCATTGGAGGTAATCGTTGTGGAGGCGCTCGGAGTGTTTTGGGGTGGGACCGGCGGGAAAGTTGGGGTGTTTCTCGAAGAATTTGGCCTGGTAGTGTGGGTATTGATACTTGGCAGTCGAGAAACCCAATCCGAACAGGGGATGGTCCGCCATCATGGTCGCCCCAATCGACCACAGGCGGGCACGACTGTCCACCATGAGGAATTGCGGATTCAGGGTTCTCAATCGATCGGTAATATTACGGGCCAGGTTTGGGTCGTACTCTCCTTTGATGCTTCCCCCGCGAATAGCGATCGAACCAGCGACTGTCGCCAACAACAATAAACCGAGTGTCCCTCCAACGAGGATCTTTTTCAAACGCGGGCTTGATGTGGATTTCGATCTGAGCAATGGATAGAGATTCATCACGAGTAAAACCAGGATCCCCGCACCCAGTCCGAGGATGGTCGACCGGGTCAAGAGGAAAAAGAGAATCAGTAGCCAGCAAGCCAATGTCGTTAGGAGGAAGGGGATCCGTAGTGACAGGGATCGCATTCCAATTCCAACACCCAGCGAGAGAAAGGAAGCGAACAACAAGATGGGGGAGACTCCATTGTTGTGCCCGATAGTCAGTCCGATCCGTTTTCTGGAACTTCCTCCCGCAACCGATAGCAGCCCCCAGAGGCTTTCTCCGTTGATTTGAAAAGCGGCGAGGACCAACATGCAAGTAAGAACCAGGAAAACCCCCGACAAATAGGCTTGCCTGAACCTGGCACTGGCTCCGAACGAGAAGAGCGGAGGGAGGAAGAGGAGATACCCGGCGAAACAGACCCAATGGTGGAATGCCATTTGTTTGGCTTCGGCCCAAGGCCAAGCCAGTGTGAGTAGCGACCAGATGCACAGGTACGCCAGGGGCCGGGTAAAGGGGTTTGGTAAATCCAGCGCCGATTTCGGGCCGCCCCTCCAAACCCACCAGGTCAGGAACGATAATAAGCCCAAGGTCAAGCCGAGGAGTTCCTTAACCACCAGCGGGTTGGCGAAAATCGGGTTCCAATAAGCAAAAACGACGATGCCGGGCGCGCTCAGGCAGAGGGCCCTCGAGGCGAGACCGCAGTAACTGGAGATTTGGGATTGCATCTGGTTTTGATTGACCCTGACCGATTCGTTTGAGAGGAATCGTGTCCGTTCTACGGGGCGAACGTCAAGCGGGTAGGACCCTCTGGCGAGTTTGGGGTATAACAGGCTCTATCTGTCATGAGGACCGACACCAAACGCAACTTACTTTTTGCTGCGATGACCTTTGGGGTTCTTCTCATCCCACTTCTATTGGTCGCTGAATGGGCCGCCAGGGTCCGTTACCGCGCGACCCTGTATCAAGAGTCCGAGGAATCGGAATTTGTGTCGACCTATCAGAAATCCAGCGACCCGGAACTTGTTTACGAAATGATTCCCAACTCCGAGTCGCCTGGGAAGAAACCGGGCGCGCTTTCCGTGATTAATGCCGATGGGTTTCGAGATGATCCCTTTAACCCTTGGGAAGACCGCGAGTCCTACCGAATTGTTCTCCTGGGAGATTCGGTTGCATGGGGTTATGGGGTGGATACGGAGGATGCTTTCCCACAACTGCTCGAGCGGCTCATCAATGAGGATATTCCGGATGCATCTCCTCAGGTTGAGATATTCAATCTAGCCGTGATGGGATACTCAACAGCGCAGCAAGCAAGGCTTCTGGAATTGCGGGGAAAGACTTACAACCCTGATCTTGTCATGGTGGCGTATGTTCTGAACGATCCCGATGAAGTAGATGGAGGGTTGTCGCGATACTTTGACCCGCCTTCGTTCTACCTGAAGGATAGTTTTATACGCTTCCGAAGGTGGTGGGCGGCGGAACGAATTGGCCGCACCCGAGGGGGAGGATATCCGGAAGTCGTGCACACACTTTATTGGGATGACGTGAAAAAGAACCTCGATCGTTTTCAAGACATTTCGGAAGAGGAAGGTGTCCCCATTCTGTTCGTCCAGGTACCCGCATTTACATGGGAAGGGGATCGTTACCCAGAACTCAAGTTGGAGAAACGCCTCTCCGGGGAGTTCGAGAAGCGGGGTTTCATGGTGCACCCCCTATGGCCGGCTTTCCGGGGGACAGATGCTGAGAGTCTCAGGTATGACTATTGGCACCCGAATGAAGAGGGGCATCAGATGATCGCGGAGGACTTGTTGAGATTTTTCAGGGGGACAGGGCTGATACCCCGTCCCCCGATGGTCAAACAAGAAATGAATTAACGGAAGACCGCAACGAAGGGGACTTTCACCACCTTGGTCTCAGGGTGGTCTGTTTCGAAGACGATACTGCCTTGGCAGGTTTCTTTGGTTCGCTCAACTCCATCGTCTTTGATTCGAACCATGTACTTCTTCGTGTCCTCGGTCGAATCGGTCACCGGTTCGATATCCAGGAAATCTCCTTCTCCCTTATCGATCAATGTCTTGATCGAGTTTACATGAAAGGGTTTCCCGCTTCTCGACCGTAGAATCAATGCCCGGTCAATGGTTCGATTCTTGATGCGTGAGATGTAAACTTTCCCTGGTTGTTTTTCGATGTCACCCTCGATTTTCCAGCGGACTTGGACAGTGTGGGTCGGGTTGTCGACGCTATCGGTGGAGATGATCAACTCGCCCTGATTTTGTCCCATTTCATCGCCGCCAGTGACAGTCACTTCGACCGGACGGGTGATTTCGGTATAGGAGTTATCTGGCTTTTTAACCACTCTTCGATTCTCTTCCTTTGTGGCCGCGGTGATTTCTGGCGACTCGGAAAGCATTTTCAAGATACGGATAATCGGGTCGCCCTCTAAAACCTGCGAGGTGACATTCAGGCTACGGCTCTTCGTTTCGCCTGCGCCAATCGGCCCGAGGTCGACCACACCGGGCACAATTCTTATCGGGTTCAGGATGGTCCCCTTGATCCGGAAGACATGAGTCCTCTGAGTGGGGTCGTTCGTGTCCACAGTGACACTGACAGTGGAGGTTCCGCTTTTCCCTTTAAGTTTCATCTCGGCTTCCATCGTTGCCTCCTCGCCGGGAGCGAGGTCTTTCGAAGAAGGCTCGGCGCGAGTGCATCCGCAGGAGGGTTTAACTTTCAGTATTTTCAGGTTCTCTTCGCCACTATTCTTGAACTTGAAAGTGTGGACAACCTTTTCGACTTCGCCTTCCCTGACCACCCCGAAATCGTGTTCGCCATCGAGGATCATCATCCGTGCGAGGCTGCTGGCGGAAACCACCTCGGTGGATGCTGCGGCGCTGTCATCGGTCACAGGGACCACATCGTCCTCGGCGGCGATGGCGGCGGCTCCCCACATCAAAAATAGAACAGAAAAACAGAATCTCTTGAGGGTTGTTTCAGAATACATTTCCAACTCCAGCTGAAAGGGTTCTTGGTCAAAAGGCCTGAAAGCCTTCACGGAACCCACGTACAAACCATCCACCCAGGATGGTCCGAAGTGTGGCTCCCATACCTATAAGAGTTTTCACAGGAGACTGCCTCTCGTCAAGGGTTTGCGCCCTTGAGTTCCCACCGAGGAATGGGTGGCCTACCTGAGAATCCCCTCGGTTGATGATTTTCTTGACAAACCGGCAACATTTTTCACTATACCTATTTCCGCGTTACGCGTATAATCGATCCCCATTCATCTTGGCGCGATGCACCGATGACCTGATCCTCGGGAGGAAGGCCTTTCAGGAAAATGAAAAACCTGTGCGTTTTCCCTATCTCCGCCCTCATCTTCGTGACCACACTCGTCGTTCCTCAGGTCGTGCAAGCCCAACTGCCGACCGACAGCGGGAGTTGCATCGAGTTCGATGGAGAAAGTTGGCTGCAACCGGAAAGCCCTTTCGAACTCAACCTTCCCCAGGGCTTTACTATCGAGGCGTGGGTTCACCCGTCAGCGGGTATCGGAGAGCGGATGACCCTGATCGGGAAGCACGAAAACTTTGTCTTGTGGAGGACTCCGGGCGGAGGACTCGCTTCTTCATTCGGGGGAGAATCACAAACGGGACTCGTTCCAGACGAGTTCTGGACTCATGTCGCGGTTACCTGGGACACCTCTTGGGTCCGGCTTTATGTCAACGCGAAAGAGGTCGCCTCCGCTTTTCGCATCGGTCATATCACGGAATCAGACATCTTCTTCCGGATTGGTGCAGGCAATCCGCCCTCCGAGGAGACCTTTCGCGGATATATGGACGAGGTCCGAATCTGGTACGGCCCGAGAAAACCCGCCGAGATTCGAGCGACTATGGGTGTCCCGCTGACTGGTGATGAACCAACCTTGTTTGCGTACTGGCCTCTCGATGATTTCGGGAGCCCCATCGCGGCGGATAGTTCGGGTCACCTTCGGGACCTATATCTCGGCTATCTCGGAGAAGAGGATTTCGCCGACCCGGATTGGTCGGAAAACCCAATCGGGCTCTTCGGGGGCGTGCCGGCAAGCGAGGGAACGGTCCTGGTCAAAGAGGGGGTACTTCCCTGCAATGGGATCCTTTCTTTCGAGGTTCGAGATCTAGACCTCACCGGTGGCATCGCATCAGCCACTCTT
>JAJDBZ010000026.1 GCA_029261095.1 Candidatus Omnitrophota bacterium
TCGACCCGGAACTCTTCGAGCACGCTTCCTCCCTCGTTGGTTTGACGATGCAAGCGGTTGAAGGCGGTCGCCAAAATGGTGTCTTGCGTTGCATCGGGGAGAAGGTCGCCCGCGAGTTGCCAAGTAACGAATTGATCGTAGGGATGATTTTGGTTGAAAGCGCGAATCAGCCAATCTCGCCAGGGCCACACCTCGTTTTCCTGGTCGTTCTGGTACCCGAAGGTGTCAGCGTATCGAGCGAGGTCCAACCAATGATTCGCCATCCTTTCGCCATAGGCGTCGGAGGTTAACAACCTGTCGACTAATTTCTCATAAGCATCGGATGAGTCGTCGTTTAAGAATTCGTCGATCTCGGAGATCGTCGGCGGCAAACCGGTCAGATCCAGAGTCACCCGTCGGATCAATTTCTCTTTGTGAGCGATGGGAGAAGGTCGCATTCCTTTTTCATGGAGACGGTTAAGAACAAACGAATCGATCGGTGTACTCGCCCATTCTCCAGGATCTTCCACTTCCGGGGGGACGATTTTCCTGACCGGCTGAAAGGACCAATGGGTTTCATAAGGCGCTCCCGCCTCGACCCATTTCTTAAGGATCTCTCTTTCTTCCTGAGTCGGCTGGCGATGGGCCTTGGGAGGCGGCATGACTTCGCTGGAATCCTCGGAAAGGACGCGGTATATCAAATCCGGCGGACCCGACTCCACAGGATCGATCACGCCACTTTCGTGAAGTCCTTCCTCGGTATCCAAACGGAGTTTCGCCTTTCGGGCTCCTTCGTCGGGACCGTGGCAGGTAAAACAGTTTTCGGACATGATGGAGCGGGCGCGACGCGCCAGTTCCTTCTCGCTCAATTCCTCGCACCAACCCTGCTCGGTCCAGCAGAAAGCCGCCAGAATCGAAAGAGCCGCTAAGCATGTGATGGGGGTTCGTTTCTCCACAAAAGACTCCATTTCCAAGATCAGCTTCCGGAATTCGAGAGTGTCTAGGATATTCCCCTTACTTTATCGCATCGACCCGGAAGAGGACAAGCGCAGCGACTGGTGCTCATGACTCGACCCCGGGAATCGCCTATTCTCCCCATTCTCAGAGAGTCAAGATTTTGATGGGGGAATCACTATGGTTCGAACTTTTTTTAGAGATTCGGGATTTCTTGTTCTGATCTCATTCATGGCGGTCTTCATGCATGGGCCCCTTTACGCAGGCGAAGAACCCGACTGGGTTCCCATCTTGGTCGCTCCCGAGCGATTTCCCAACGCGATCCCAGCGGTCACACAAGAGACTCGGTGGGAACACCCCCTCCAATACCAAGGTAAACTCGACTCACCTCTGGTGGAGGTCTCCCCCTTTGTTTGGGAGGGTCGACTCCATCTTCTCGAGAACTGGCAGAAACAATGGGAGCACCCCGAGGTGGAGGATGGAGGCCTTTTCCAAGAGGATGAGGTCCGTATCCGCGATGTCAAAAAGGATGAAATTGTCTCAATCCCTCTCGTTGGCCATGGCCTCGGCGACATCTTCCTGTGGGAAGGCCGCGCTTATGTCTTCGCCTCCGATTGGGGGACCGAAAAGAAATGGCAAGTGAAAGAGATCTCGGTCACCTCCTCCGAGGATCTTGTCCATTGGACGGAACCCGAAGTCATCCTCAAAGCCAACGATAACGAATCCTTCTTCAATGTCTCTGTCTGTCACGATGGGAGCCGGTTTGTCCTCTTGGTGGAATCCAACGATCCCGAGTGGCCCGCGTTCACCTTCAAGTACTTCGAGTCGGACGATCTGAAAAAATGGAACCCGATCCCCGATGCCATCTATGGACGCGAGAAGTATGTGGGTGGCCCGGCCCTTTATCATTTGGGGGGCTGGTTCTACACGCTCTATTTGGAGGCGTTGGGCGACCGTTTTTATGAAACGCGCATCACACGATCAAAAGACCTGGTGCACTGGCAGGATGCGCCGACGGATCGTCCCTTTGTTACCTTCAATCCAGAGAACAAAGTGCACCCGCTGAGGCCTGAAGAGATCCGCGAGCGGAACGCCTCCGATGCTGCCTTCTGCGAGTTCGACGGGAAGACTCTGGTCTACTACACAGGCGGCGATCAACAGTACGCAGGCGATCTGCAACTGGCTCATTTCGACGGGACCCCGCTTCAACTCGTGGAATCCTTCTTCGAAGAACCGGACCTCGACAAACCCTCGCCCAGACAACTCCGGTATCAGGAAAACCAACTCGGGGCGTTCGTCCATTTCGGCCCCGCCACTTTTCTCGAAAGCGATTTCATTTCCACTCCCCCCGCCGACCTCTTTAATCCAGAGGAATTGGACGCTGGCCAGTGGGTCGCCGCCGCAAAGAGTTTCGGCGCCAAACACATTGTGCTGACCGCCAAACATCATAATGGGTATTGCCTTTGGCCGACCTCGACTACCGATTATTCGGTCGAGTCCAGTCCCTGGAAGAACGGGAAGGGAGATGTCGTCCGCGAGTTCGTCGAAGCCGCGCGGTCAGAGGGTCTCGAAGTGGGGCTCTATCTCTCCGGAGGCGACAACCATTTCGGGGTGACCAGCACCCCCGACCCATTGGGTAAACGAGTGATCCGAGGCGACCGAAACAAGTACTTTCCGATCTTCCTCGAACAACTTCGCGAACTTCTCACAAACTATGGGGAGGTTTCCGTCGCTTGGTTCGATGGGGCTTATGACCCGTTCGGATGGGACGTGAAAGATAAGAATGGAAAGCCGCTCGGACCCGCCTTCGGCGACGCCATCCGTGCAATGGTCGATGATCTGCAACCCGAGGCGGTGGTCTTTAACGGGACCCGGCCCGATATCCGCTGGTCCGGAAGCGAACAAGGTTGGGCGCCCTATCCCTCGTGGAATGTGATCGAACTCGGACAAGGGGTGAAGGATTGGGTTCCCCCGTATGTCCAAGGTTGGATTGTTCCCGAGGCGAATGTGCACACACGTTCGACTTGGTTTTGGACTCCGGACTCGGATGACACCTTGAAAAGTGTCGAGGAGATGGTCGATCTCTACCACACCTCTATCGGTCATGGCGCCAACCTCCTGGTGAACATGACCCCCGACACTCGCGGCCTGATCCCCGAAGCCGAAGTCGAACGGTTGGCAGAATTCGGCGAGGCCCTCAAAACAAGGTTCGCCAATCCGATTGCCGAAACTGACAGCCACCACAAATGGAGCGAGGGGAATACTCTCGAATTGAACATCCCAGATGGAGCCTCTTTCAATTCCATCGTCCTCGAAGAAAATATCGAACAAGGCGAGCGGGTCCGATCCTATTCTCTCCAACATTGGAAGGACGGAGAATGGGTCGAGTTCGCTTCGGGCGAATCCATCGGGCGTAAACGCATCAACAGATTCGATCCGATGCATGCTGAGAAAATTCGATTGAAGGTTTTGGAGACTGAGGCATTACCGAAGATACGAAAATTCGCGGTTTATCAAACGACCGAAAACGAATAAGTTCGACCAAACAAAGGAGATCCCAACCATGATCAGAGAACTGAGAACAATTTCAGTACTAATGCTATTGCTTACCCTTTTGGCCGTCCCCTCTTTAGCAGCGGACCGCCCAGACAACACCCCACCCGAAGGCTTCGTTGCCCTCTTCAACGGCGAAGATCTGACCGGTTGGAAAGGGCTGGTGGAAAACCCCGAAAAACGTGCCGAGATGTCTGAGGAAGAACTCGCCGAAGCTCAGAAGGCGGCCGACGAACGAATGCGCGCGCATTGGAAGGTCGAAGACGGGGCCCTCGTTTTCGATGGTGAAGGCGACAGTCTTTGCACTGAGAAGGATTACGGCGATTTCGAGATGTGGGTCGACTGGAAAATTCTCGCCGAAGGGGATAGTGGGATCTACTTG
>JAJDBZ010000251.1 GCA_029261095.1 Candidatus Omnitrophota bacterium
GGGAATTTTTTTCATTGTAGTGATGAACCAAAGATATACTCAAGCGGAGATGCAGAAGATGAAGGCGATGGATGTCTCATGAAGGTTATTTGCTGGATAACATTCAAAGAGAATCTCGTGGAGGACGTTGATTGGGGGATACTCTAATTTAAGGTTAGGGATTCAAAAGCAACTCGGTCGACGATACCGCGATACCGAGGCGGACCCCATCCTCGTCTGTTGAAACGATTCCATCAGGCTGACCGAAATAAATCGTTCCAGTTTGCAAACCCGAATGAGAATCGGAAAGGGCGCCCTTCACTAACAGCGTCACGGCGACTGTCCCTCCCTCCATCCCAGACTTTCGAGCGATGCCGATGATCGGTTCGGGTTCGATTTGAACAAACGCGATTTCCCCATGGCCGTTTTGTCTATTGAAGGGTACGACGAAGCGGTTCGGAGGGAGAGCAGCTAGCGCGATACTGAAAGTGTTTTTCAAATTGAAAGTTCCCTCTGAGATGTAGTCGATCTGCCTTCCGCTTTTTTGGCCCACAAGCCAATCGCCCGCATCGATGTTGACGGCTATTCCAGATCGTTCCAATGCAAGGACGAAGCGATTCCCGGATAATCGGGAGCCCTCGATTTCAGAAGGTGAAGGTTCCATGAAGATGATTTCGTTGCCGAGAGATATGGAGTCGCCCAAGAGTTCCCCTACCCGAGCCGCCCCGTAGCTGACCCCAGTCTGAAAGGACCTATCGTAGGCCACGATAAACTCAGTCGATGAGGTCGCAAAGCAGGAAGTCCTAAAACATTCTTCTCTAACAAACCTGGTGGGAGTGCCAACCACAGGCATATTGGTCGTTGTATCGACATGGACGACGAAGGCCTCGTCACTAAGAGAATCCACATATGAGATGACGAAATCCGTGTGGGACAACCCGGCAATCGATATCCGATAGGTCGAGTCGGCGGCAAATTCCTCTTCGAAACCGAAACTGATTTGCGTTCCTGATGCGTCGCCAACTCTCGTTCTTGCTGCCGGGGGGGCTCCATCCCGGTAGGCCATCGCGAAGCGATTTTCGGAGAGAGCCGCCACCGCGAGATGTTGGGTGGATGAGATATTGAAGAAGACTCCGTTTCCGAATTGAATCGTGTCTCCAACAACCTCACCAATTTTCGCAACTCCCCAGTTGGAATTACCACCATCTTCGTAGACAACGACGATCCGATCTGGAGATAGGCTTGCGACAGCTAATTCCCCCACAAAATTCGCGGTAATTGTTTCGGGAGATCCGAAGAGAATTTGATCTCCCGCCACTCCTCCGACGAGGGCACGGCTAACTCCTCCGGCACCGAAATCGCGGTAAACTATGACAAATCTCGAACTGTCGAGGCCAGCGGCATCCGCTGTGAAACTAGTATCCGGATTATAGTCGGTTAGGGCTCTCATTCCCGCGGGGAGGTACCCTTTCTTAATCGTTGGGGTCCCTTCCGCGAACGAGACCACATCGCCCATGTCGACCGATTCGCCGGCGGCAACAACGAATTCACCGATCAACATGTTCACCTCGTTGGGACCCTGAGACAAGAAATCGGAGGAGTCGAACCCATCTAATGTGTCCGCGTCCCCGGCCCGAAGGGAATGAAAACTGTAAGGAGTGCTGGTCATGGGATGGTCTGGAGCCAGTCGATGGACTCCATTCGGGCCATCGTTGAACCAAATCCGCAAGACTATGTTCTCACTATCGAAAGCGCTGCTGGGGATGGGAATCATGTTGGATAGCGAGGCATCGCCCAGGATGACACTGTAGAGACCGCCCACCACGTTGATTTCGATTCCAAGAACAGGAAACCCTAGAGAAGACAGTGAAGACCCATCGTTTGTCCAAACAGCGTCACCACTCTTTTCGTCGATAAACGCGAATCGAAATTCCCCGGTGCCCGAGAAGGGTTCTCCGTTGACTCGAACCACTCCTTGGTGGTTGATTTGGTGTGGGATTTCACAATTGGCCGCCCCGCTGACCCAAGAAAGGAAAAGGACGACAAGATAGAAATGAGAGTCTAGACGCAAATCTCGCAAGATGATCCTCCTCGGGGGGCAGTCCTAATAAAGCATAGCACATTGACATTCGCCTTCCACATTGGGTTTTGTAGGGAAGTATTCCAGCAATCGGTTACCACTATTGGCCCCCATCAACGATGGGATTAGATGATAAGGACCAGTCCGCATCCCGATGGCAAGGGATTGAGGGGAATGCTCATGAATGATAACTTCCCCTTTCTATTGTGTGGACATGGTGGGCGGATTGGGCCTCCCCCCCAAATTCGATAAACCTGGAGATGATGATATGACCGAGCATGGATTAGGAACCCGGATGCTGCACGCGGGACAGGAACCCGATTCGGGAAGCAATGCCCGAGCGGTGCCGATTTTTCAAACGACTTCATATGTTTTCGACTCCACCGAACACGCGGCAAATCTCTTCGCGTTGAAGGAATTTGGAAACATTTACACCCGGATTATGAATCCGACACAAGATGCCCTTGAAAAAACCTTAGCGGCGATGGACGGAGGAGTTGCGGCCCTGGCTCTCTCTTCCGGACAGGCTGCGGCGACACTGGGTATCCTGAATATCGCCCGCTCCGGACAGAACATTGTCTCGACGAGTTTTCTCTATGGTGGAACTTATAATCTCTTCCACTACACACTTCCGAAGATGGGAATCGAAGTCAAGTTTGTTGATTCTTCAGATCCCGCGAATTTCAACGCGGCCATTGATGACAACACACGTCTCGTCTTTACCGAATCAATAGGGAACCCGAAGAACAATGTGGACGATTACGAGGGGATCGCGGAAGTGGCTCACAATCATGGCATCCCATTCATGATCGATAACACAGTGGCGCCTGGAGTTTTCCAGCCTTTCAACCATGGCGTGGACATCGCCATGTATTCGATGACTAAATTTATTGGCGGGCATGGCACCTCCATAGGCGGATGTTTGATCGACTCAGGAAAATTTAATTGGAACAACGGAAACTTCCCTGAGATCACAGAACCCGATCCCTCCTATCATGGTGTCAATTATTGGGAGGCTTTTGGCCTCCACGATCAAGCGTTGATCAAGGGTGCGGCTTACATCCTGAAAGCCCGAGTCCAACTCCTTCGAGACCTGGGACCCTGCATCTCTCCCTTCAACGCATTCCTGCTCCTACAGGGTTTGGAGACTCTCCACCTACGGATGAAAGCCCATGGAGAGAATGCCCAGAGAGTGGCTGAATGGCTCGAGGCCAACGACAATGTGACATGGGTCAACTACCCCGGCCTCTCCAGTCATAAAGACCACGCGAATGCCAAGAAATACTTGAATGGGAATAACGGCGCCATCATCGGTTTTGGAATTAAGGGTGGAATGGAGGCAGGCAAGAAGGTGATTAACAACGTGAAAATCTTCAGCCACCTCGCGAATATCGGCGATTCCAAAAGCCTCATCATTCATCCGGCCTCTACCACACATCAACAATTGACACCAGAAGAACAGGCTTCGACCGGAGTCACTGATGATTTTGTCCGCCTCTCGATCGGAACCGAGAATGTCGAAGACATTATCGCCGATCTCGATCAGGCGATTGCCGCCTCTCAGAGTTGAATGCGGAATTGTCCGGGTGTGAGAAAGAGGATCTAGCGGACGGTCTATCGGAAAATCCAATGCCAGAAGCGAAACAAGAGATCGACGGTCTGGGGATAGTGAAACCTCAGACCGTCGAACTTTTTCCAGAGGGTTTTGTATTCGAGAGCGGTGTCCAATTTGGACCGGTCCATGTCACGTACGAGACTTATGGAACCCTGAACGAATCGAAAGATAATGCCATTCTGGTGTGCCACGCTCTCTCCGGTGGAGCCCACGCGGCGGGGTGGCATGAGGGACATCGCAAACCAGGGTGGTGGGACACCATGATCGGCCCGGGCAAATCCTTTGATACCGACAAGTACTATGTCGTCTCATCGAGCTGCATCGGAAGTTGTTATGGTTCTTCCGGTCCCGCTTCGATTGATCCGAACACAGGCAATCCGTACGGACTCCAGTTCCCCATGGTCACGATACGCGACATGGTCAATGTACAAAAAGCGCTCGTCGAATCTCTGGGAATTGAATCGCTTTTAAGTATTGCCGGGGGCTCAATGGGTGGGATGCAGGTCCTCGAGTGGACTGTTTCTTACCCGGATTCCGTTCGGTCCGCTATCCCCATCGCAACGACATGGCGTCACTCGGCACAGCAGATCGCCTTCAATGAAGTCGCCAGACAAGCGGTGATGGCCGACCCAGCCTGGAATCATGGGGACTACCATGGAACCGAGGGTCCGCGTCACGGTTTGGCGGTCGGTCGAATGGTGGGACACATCACCTACCTCTCCGATAAAGGGATGGAAAACAAGTTTGGAAGAAAACTCCAAAGCCGAGAGAAGTTCGGTTACGATCTGTCCACCGACTTCGAAGTCGAGAGTTACCTTCAGTATCAGGGCAGCAGTTTTGTCGACCGCTTCGACGCCAACTCTTTTCTTTATGTGACCAAAGCCCTCGATTACTTCAATCTCGGAGAACGGTTCGAGAATCTGGCGGATGCCTTCCGTCACACGAAGTGCCCCTTCTTAGTCATCGCCTTCTCTTCGGATTGGCTTTACCCTCCCTACCAGAACAAGTCGATTGCAGAGTTTGTCCGTCGTGCCGGAGGGGACGCCACCTTTTGCGAGATCTCCAGCGACTATGGACACGATGCATTCCTTCTGGAGTATGAGCAACAGGCTCCGATGATTTCCGCCTTTCTCGAACGAACGGCTAAGCGAGGGTAGTCGATTCATGCACCCTCATCCCGATAACCGAACGGCTATTTTCGATTGGATCGCGGACCGGACCCCCGAGGGGGCGAAGGTCCTGGATATCGGATGTGGGAAGGGAGACCTCCTTTTCAAACTGGTGAACGAGAAAAACATCCAGGCGATGGGGATAGAACTGTCGCAGGAAAAGGTGATGGCCGCAGTCTCCCGGGGGCTCTCGGTCCACCATGGGAATGTGGATGAGGGTCTCTCTTCTTTTCTCGATCAGTCTTTCGACCTGACCATCTTCAGTCTGACCATTCAGGAATTGGCAAACCCCCTCGAGGTTTTGAAAGAATCTTTTCGAGTCAGCAAGAAAGTGGTAGTGGTTTTTCCGAACTTCGGTCATTGGCCGGGGAGATGGCAGCTCGCCATTCGTGGTCGCGCCCCGAGGACTGTGAGTCTCCCTTATTCCTGGTACGACTCTCCCAACCGGCATTTCCTGACCATTAAAGACTGGAAGGAGATGTGCGAAGCCGAGGAATGGAAGATTCTGGATGAGGGGTATCTGGCCAATGGCCGCCCAGTTCGATTCACGCCGAATTTCTTCGCAGAAGTCGCGGTGCATATGGTTGTGGGGTAAGGAGCAAGCCAACGATCCAATCAACCCGCACCCCTGTGGTGCGGGTTTTGTGTGTGTAGCGACG
>JAJDBZ010000252.1 GCA_029261095.1 Candidatus Omnitrophota bacterium
GAATGCGTGGATCGCCGCATAGGCTTTCCGTTTTGGAACATACCCAATCGTTTGCGCTTCGAAGACATTGGACCTTACTGTGATGTACGGCAAAAGCTCCGAAAAGACATCCAAACTCATTTCCTCTAGAGAAGCTAGTTCACCCGTCGAGGTAAAACCACCCGCCTCGGATTTCTTCCTATTGACAATGGTTTCGGCAATTTGCTGGGTCATTCCGGGCAATGCCATGAGTACATCGTAGGATGCGGTGTTGATATTCACCAATCCGGGCAATATCTCTTCATCGGTCACGGTGAATTCATCCAGGATAATTTTGAAGTCATCCACTGTAAGGAGTGATCCTTCCAAACTCGCGCTCTCGACCTCCTCTCCCGATGCTTCAGGTTCGGAGTCTTCGCTGCTTGCGGTCGACCTCGATTCTTCTCCCTCGCCGGTTTCATCGGATTCTTCATCAGATCCGGACTCGGCCCCATCTCCGCGGAGGAAGTCAACCAAATCGTCGATTTCGCGGTCTTTCGTAAAAGCGACCAAGGTGTCGATGGTCTGGGGTTTTAGTTTGCCATCCAGCCGCGATCGAATTTGATCCTCCGAAGCGGACTTGATGTTAAGCCGACTTTCACCGAGTGAGTTAACATTCCGATCATAAGAGTAAACGGTCAAGTAGGGCATCAGACCCTGCTGAAGCGAACCGTCGGCATCGTCCGGCGGATCGTTTTCCTCACCGTCATCCTCCGCTTTTTGGAGGATACCATCTCGGTTGATGTCTTCGCCATAGAGGATGGAAGGAGTAAACCCCTTGACCATGAGGAGTTCATCCACCCGGTCAAACTCCCGGTTTGCACAGTCATAAGACGGACTCAAATTGTTGTAATAATCGTTCTCTGCACCGCCAGGATTTTCCTCGTTGTCGGCATCGCGCCAGTCGATAACAGCAGCAGCCATTTCGCTCGATAGATTGGGTAATTTCTCGAGCATTTCTTTGGTTGCGGTATTCAGATTCAGTTTAGAAGCTTCGTCCTTTAACCCGAACCGTGTCCCACCCTCTTCGGCATCGAGGTCGGCGGTATAGATTTGAAACATACCTTCACCAAGTGTTGTTTCTTGGAATAGAGTTCCCGCTCCTGACCACATCCCACTCATGTCATCAGAAGTCCCATCGTACTCCTCTTTCAGCACCGCACGTGCGAATTCCAACGCGCTATCGGCGAGAAGTCTGGCTTGGAGTTTCTCCATATCGTTGTTGGTGGTCTGAATCTCCATGCTTGTCAGTTGGTAGAAAGCAGTCCCTAACAGAGTCAGAACAATCATGATCCACAGGACCAACAGTAGGATAAGCCCGGATTGAGAGGATCGTTTCGATCTCATGGAGTCTCCTCTCCGAATCCGCCTTCTTCGTCGGCAGCGCTCGATCGCGGTTGCCCCTTGGATCGCGGGATCCATACGGAGGAAGAGAGGCTCAGGACCCGATCGGTGATACCCGAAGACACGGGCGGCTCCATATAGAGTTTGATCATGATCTGTTGGGGATAGGAGTCGCTCGATTCCCATTCCTCGACCCATTCTTGCCCGTTATGTGCCTGCACTTCCATACCGAGAATTCTCGGACCTGCCAGATGAACCGTTCCACCCTGTTCAAGATTGGAGTCGACCGGTGATTGGATACGCCGTACCAACCATCGTGGAGAAGTCTCCGGATCGGTGTCGATGTAGTATTCAATCTCGGCTAGTTCTTCTTGTGGACGCTCATCCCAACTGGTTTTGCCTACGAGAGATTGGAATCTCAATCGGTCCAGGGGAACCTCACCATACTGTTCCATTTCCACAGAATCGTTCTCGATTACAAACTGGCCGCCCTTAGAAGAAAGATGAGTCGCGCTGAGGTCGTCGAAGATACGGTCGAGTGCGCGCTGAAGGACGCTGTAGGTTTCGCTACGGTACGCGCTGTATCGGTAAGAATCCAAACCGGAGAAGAGCGTCGCGTAGGCCGCCCCAAGGATCAGTCCGGTCGCAGCCAGAGCGATGACTAGTTCGATGAGGGTGAACCCGGGGCTCGCTCTGTCAGTAAGGTGGTTCGGATTGAGGTTATTCATAGTAGTGGAGCATGTAAAAAAACACATTGTCGGGTTCTTCGTTCTCTCCCCATTCGACCTTAACCGAAACTCCATAAAGCGAGGGGTATTGGCTTTCGGTAAATACAACTCGATAACGGTAATCGGTATCTTCGATCTCCCCTTCGGTCTCCTCAGCCCCCGGAGAGATGATTTCCGCTTTGACTAATGCAAGCACCTCGCGCGCAATCAGAGTCGCTTCGGTCTGCCGTTCCATCAGACGATGCGTGTCAGTCATTCCATTGAGCGCGCTGAGAATCGAGGTGATTCCGAGCGCAAGAATGGTGATCGCCGCGACCACTTCGATCAGAGTGAAACCTGCTGAATTCTTCGGTGAGGAAGACCGTAGATTATTCCGATTCCAACGGCTCATAGATCTCGAAGATCTCCTCGGTATATTTCGGCACGATCACACTCGTTCCGATAACTCCAACGATCGCGACTGTCAGAACATCCTCATCGGGGACTTCGGACGGTTCGATTTCGTCATCGCCGGACCCGGCTATGTAAAGGTAAATAAAAGTGTCCCTCGCTGACCCATCGGGTCCGAACATCAGCGCGGATTGGCGATCTTCCATTGCCTCATCCTCACTGATGAACTCGGAATCCTCGCCTTGGATCGAGGATAGATCATCCTCCAACTCTTGTTCGGGAACGGGGTAAAAAATCTGCTTGATACGGATGTTTTCGGGGAGAGTGCCGGTAATGCCTATCGGCCAATTGAGTTGGTCAAAACTACCCGGGTCGGTGAGTGGGTTATCCTCCACATCCAGCGTGAACTCTCCTGTTCGATCGGCGGCTGGGACAAGTCGTGTCCGCCTCCCTGTTGTCACCGCGAGACTCCTTGCGTAGTTCAATGCTTGCTGAGTAATCGCTGCAGCAGTCTTGAGGTCTCGATCCTTCTTGAACTCGTTCATCGCGGGTAGCGCCATGGATATGACCACTGCCATGATCACAAACACAAGGATGAGTTCGATCAGGGTGAACCCTCGAGAGGAATTCTGGCCCCCTTTACTTTGACTTACTGGATTACGAAGGCTCATGGTGTTGGAGATCAAGGAATAAGAGATTCCTTTAGCCTCCTCCCATTTGTGAAATTTGCATCATTGGCATCGCCAAGGCCAATACGATGAACATCACAACGCAGGCCATGATTCCAATGATGACTGGTTCCATGAGGCTCACAAAATTCTTGGTCGCGTATTTGACCTCAAGGCTGTAGGCGTTGGAGACCTGGACGAACATCGCTTCGAGTTCGCCTGACTCTTCACCAACACGAATCATTTGAATAAAGAGAGATGGAAAGACTCCGCTCTGGGCGAGCGGTTTCGCAATTCCCTGCCCCTTCTGAATCTTTTCACAGGCCTCGGCCAATCCCCTTTTGACCACTGCATCATTGACTGTATTCGCCACAAGTCTCAGGGAATCGAGGGCGGGAACTCCGCTCTGTAGTAGGCTCGCCATGGTTTGAGCGATTCGCGTGACACCGACCTTCTTGATAAACGTACCCAAACCAGGTGTGGCGCGGAGGAATCGATACCATTGGTATCGTCCTTCTTCGAATCCGAACATGTATTTGAAACCCCCGATAACAACTGCCAAGCCGATGAGGATCAAGTACCCCTTGGTCCCAACAAAGTCTCCCAACCCAATCAGAAACTTGGTCGCGGCCGGAAGTTCCATCCCACTGGAAATAAAGATTGGAGTAATCTTGGGCATAACAGCGAGGAGAATGAAAGTTACCGAAAGAACAGCCATGATGATGATGGCGACCGGGTAGTACATGGCCGACTTAACCTCTGAATTGAGTTCGTAGTCGGACTCCATGAACACAGCGAGTTGGCTCATCACCTGATCGAGGACACCGCCCATCTCTCCCATTCTTACGGTGTTCACATAGAGGGGGGGGAAAACCTTTGGGTGGTCCTTCATCGCATCGGCCAATGAAGAACCGCCTTCAATCGACTCTCGGACTTCTCCGAGGACCTCTTTCAGAACTTCCGATTCCGCCTGACTCCCGATGATTCCGAGTGCTTGGGTGAGAGGGATGTTGGCACGAAGAACCGAGTTCATCTGGTGTGTAAACATCACCAGGTCACGGATCTTGACCCTTCCGCGGCGCTTCGTCGATTTCTTCCCTCCACTTTCCCCTGCACGATCGCTGGAGGTATCTTCCACCTGGACAGGGATCAGCTTCTGTTCCTTTAGGATCTTCAGAACTGAAGTGCGATCCCCCGCCTCGATTTTTCCGGATGTGGTTTCGCCCGTACTGGTCAGCGCTTTGTACTGGTAAGTGGCCATAGTATTAAAATTAGGTGGTCTGCTCCGATAAAAACACTGGAATCGCTAATCCTCTTCGGAGACTCTGAGGACTTCCTCGATGGTCGTAATTCCGCTCTTCACCTTGATCCATCCATCCTCTCGGAATGTCGTCACTTTCGACACTTTGGCGATTCGGCTGGCGGATGGTTTTTCCAAGATGATTTCTCGTATCGGATCAGTGACCACAATGAACTCGAAGACGCCCACACGGCCGCGATAACCAGATCCCCCACACTTTTCACACCCCGCTCCCCGGTAGCATTCGACATCGTCGATATGCTGCCATCGCGCAAGCACCTTCTCTTCGCCAGTCGGCTCATACTTTTCTCGACATTCAGAACAGATTTTTCTGACCAAACGTTGAGCGAGAATCCCATTAACCGAAGAGGATACCAGGAAGGGATCGACTCCCATGTCGGTTAGCCGTGGGATCGCGCCGGCGGCGGAATTGGTATGGAGTGTGCTGAACACTAAGTGCCCGGTCAACGCGGCACGGATCGCGATCTCTGCGGTTTCCTTATCTCGAATTTCACCGACCATGATCACATCGGGATCTTGGCGAACAATCGACCGGAGTCCATCGGCAAAATTGAGACCCCGTTTCTGGTTGACTTGAATTTGGCAGATGCCTGGTAGTTGGTATTCGACGGGGTCTTCCACTGTGATGATTTTCAGTTTTGGGCTGAAGATTCGAGTCAAACCGGTATAAAGTGTCGTCGTTTTTCCGGACCCTGTTGGACCTGTCACCAGGAAGATGCCATGAGGCCGCGAAATGACATCGTCGAATTTTTTTTGATCTTCCTTAGACATCCCAAGCTGTTCGACGTCGACCACCAAACTTCCCTTATCGAGAATTCGCATGACCACGCTTTCCCCGAAGACCGTGGGGCAACAGCTCACGCGTAGGTCGATCGAGCGTCCCTCGACGGAGAGTTTGATGTGTCCGTCCTGGGGAATAAAACGCTCGGCGATATTCATTCCTGCCATGATCTTGATTCTTGAAGTAATCGCCAATCGTAGGTGTTTGGGAGGCGGAGGTTGTTCTACCAAGATTCCATCAAGCCTGTATCTCAATTTCATTTCATTCTCGAAGGGTTCGATGTGGATGTCGCTCGCTCGATCTCGGACCGCTTCGAAGATAATCAGGTTCACCAAATTGACGACAGTCGGTTCGCCGGCTGCTTCACGGAGATCGCCGATGTCGTGGTCGATTTCGAGTTCTTGGGAATCGGAATCTTTCTCTTCGTCCTCCCCGCCCAGGTCGGCGGCTAACCGTTCTACAGTGGCCCCGTAGTTCTTTTGGATGGCCTGAAGGAGAACATTCTCCGGAGCAATCACCACGCGGACACGACCACCGGTAAGAATCCGGACATCCTCGTAGATCTGTTCAGGCTCTGGGTCGATGACAGCCACAATCACCGATCCATTCTCTTTCCGCAGTGGGAGTGCCATTCTTTTGAAAGCGAGACTGGAGGGGACTTTTTCCAGAAGTTCTCGCTCGACAGTTTCAATCTCAGCTATAAATGGTAGACCATAAACAGTTGCGACTGTTTCAGCCCATTTTTCATCGCTTACCTTCCCCTGGGTGACCAGCGTCTCAAAGAGATCGGCCAGATGAGTATACTCTGCCACTTTGAGACTAGTGACATCGGCATCGGTGAGAATCTGCTGGTCGACTAAGGATTGAACAATTTGGGAGTAATCCATACCGGATAGCGTACGAACCCAAATAGCCTGAAGCAAGCGTGAGAGCCACCCAGGGGTGGCTCTTCGGACTTGACAACGGAAGTCCTTATTCAAATTCCAAGGGAAAAGCGGACTTTCTCTTCATGCGAGCGGAGATGTTGATCATTCTAAAATAAATAATATCAATGGGTTAGAAGAATCGTTGTGAGTGATTTTGATTCACATCTCAGACGCTGGCGGGCATCCGTCAACCTACAGGGGGATGTCGGCGTGAATCCCATCGGGGGAAGCGGTCTCACCCGGATCGCGTTACAGTGGCGTGCTGGTTTGCGTTTATGATCACGATGGTCCGGCGCTCAAAAGGGGATTCCTTTTGGGCGGGTCGGACGTCGAATGTAACAAACCGAAACATGTAAGATTGGAGATTCAAGAATGAGAAGAAAAGCGATTGCTGGTTTTGCTTTTTTGGTGGTCTTTTCAGTATTCCTCACTCAGAGCAGTCATGGTGTAACGGACATCCTTAGGGACATTTCCGAGCATCAAGCGCAGATGTATGAGAAGGTCGCTCCCTCGGTCGTCCGTATAGAAACGAGTCGCAATCACACGGGGGGAGACCTCGGACAGTTTCATGGAAGCCCCTTCGAAATGCCAAAGGAATGGCAAGGGACTCCGTTTGAAGATTTCTTTAAGGGCTTGCAGGAACCCAAAGGTAAATCCGATTCCAAGGATCGGGTGCAATCCCCAGGCATTCCCGATTTCGTTCCCATGGGAATCGGGTCGGGGATGATCGTCCGGGCGGATTCGACCGGTGCCTGGATCTTGACCAATAACCATGTGGTCGAGAATGCACAGCGCATGCAAATCGAGTTTCTCGAAGAGAGTCCGATCCTCGATTTGGATATGGTCACTGAATTCGACGATCCAAATCGAAATGCTTTCCTCGATCGTAAGACCGATTTGGCAGTCATCTATCTGTCTCCTGAAATTCTAGGAGATCGAAAGCTGACGCCACTCGAACTTGCGGATTCGGATGATTTGAAGGTGGGGCATATGGTTTACACGCTCGGCGCACCACTCGACCGAGAATGGACATTTAGCCAAGGTATTGTCAGCGGTACCGATAGAGGCCAGGTTTTCCCAAGGAAGTCGGAGGAAGAGATACGCTATGAAGGTCTGATCCAAACCACCGCTTTTATCAATGTGGGTAACAGCGGCGGACCTCTGTTAGACATCGATGGTAAGGTGGTCGGGATTAATGTCGCCATCCAGACTTCTGGGTTTTCGAATGGGTTTATTGGTATCGGATTCGCCATCCCCTCCAGCCGAGCGACACGGGTTCTCGATGCATTTATCACCAATGGAAAGCTCACCAGGGGATTCCTTGGTGTGAAGATTGGTCCGCCGAGTCGTGATGAAATCGAGTACTTCGGACTGAAACCGAGATCGGGCGTGGAAATCAAGCATGTTTATTCCGAATCTCCAGCCGATGAAGGAGGGATGCAGGAGAAAGACATCGTTCTCTCTTTCAACGGCAAAGAGGTCAGAAACCCCAGTCACTTTCAGGAGCTGGTCGCTTATGCCCCGGTAGAAAAGAAAGCCAAAGTTGAAGTCCTCAGGAAGGGTGCAAAAGTCGCGCTTGAAGTTCCCATCGGAGTCCAGCCAGACTCAGTCTCAAAGCCAACCGAGGCGGTTGCCGATGGCGATGAAGTGGAAGAACTCGGTGCGGTCCTGAGGGAGCTCGACACGGAGAGTGCCGAGTATTTCAAGGATGCAGGGTTCGAATCCGGCGTTCTCCTGGAGAAGATCAATTCGGGCAGTCCATTGGCAAAGAATAACCAGAGCATCAAACCCGGATCGCTGATTACTATGATCGAACATCAACCGGTGAACTCGATCGAAGAGGTGAAAAGCATCATCTCTAAGGTAATCGAAAACCGAGGTGCGAACGCCCGCGAGGTTAGAGTGATGTTGAACTACGTTCCTGCGGGAGAAGATAAGGAAACCTTCCAGGTCATTCGTCTGGATGTCGGCGACTGACTGGAAATAAACAAAGAAGGTAGACGAAGGGAGGGGGGATCTGAAACGATCCCCCCTCTTTCATGTCCTGTCTTCCGCCGGAAGATCGTAACGCCGTCTTCCCGACGGCCTATCCGGGCGAGCCGTCTGGAAGACGGCGTTACAGCGCGGATTTAGAACCAAGTCGCCTGAGTCGGTTTCTCTCGGATGATGACCTGATTCAGGAAGTTGATCGCTTTTTCGAGACCTTCTTTAGCTGACATCATGCTGTCCTCATGCTCGATTGAAAGTACTCCATCGAACCCGCACATCTTTAGGGTCGTGACAAAGTCGCCCCACCAACGTGCGTCATGGCCGTAACCACATGTCCTGAATACCCAGGAACGCTCGAGTTCGTTTCCATAATTCTTGGTATCGAGCGTCCCATTGACTGCGGCATTGAGCGGGTCAACACGTGTGTCTTTCGCATGACAATAGTAAATAGCCCCTTTCAGGGCGCGAACAGCGGCGAGCGGGTCGATTCCCTGCCAGAAGAAATGGCTTGGATCGAAATTCGCTCCCACGGTGCTTCCGCAGGCTTTGCGGAGTTTCAACAAAGTTTCCGGGTTGTACACAATAAAGCCGGGGTGTGCCTCGAACGCGAGTTTGATCCCGTGGTCGCGGGCGAATTTCGCCTCCTTCTTCCAGAAAGGAATGGCGACATCGTTCCATTGGTACTCGAGAACATCCAGATAATCGGGTGGCCAGGGGCAGGTCACCCAGTTGGGGGTTGTGTCTTTCTTGCTTCCACCGGGACAGCCGGAGAAGAGGACCACGGTTTTCACACCGATTTTCTCGGCAAGTTGGATCGTCTTTCTCTGGACATCCAGGTTCGCGGAGGCGAAAGCTTTGTCGGGGTGAATGGGATTACCGTGGCAAGAGAGACCTGAGATCCTCATCTTCCGCCGTTTGAACTCATCCTGCCAACTACTCAGGGCCGTCTTACTCTTAAGCAGTTCATCCACTTTGCAGTGGCCATTCCCTGGATAGTTTCCGGTGCCAATTTCGACCCACCGTATCCCTTGGCCAGTGAGATAATCGAGTGTATCGGGTAGGGGCACGCCATTACCATCGAGGATGGCGGTCAAGACTCCTAAATCCATTATAGAACCTCCATAGAGAGAGTATTTAAGATTTCTATTAAAAACCGGGGGATTAGACCACGCTGGTGAGGGGACTTCAACTCCGTCTCTTTTCATCCCGGATGAGACTCACGAGAAGTCCAGAAACAAAAAGCATTGTGGCGGCGCTGGCATAAATCACACTTGTATTGTTATGAAGATCGTACAAATACCCTCCGGCGAGAGGCCCGACAGCGGTTCCGATCATAAAAAAAGTGTTGCTGAAACCATAAATCGAGGCGAGATGTCGGTGCCCGAATCCATAGGTCAGCGCTACTGGAAAGAGGGCGCTGCGTCCCCCGCCAGCGAGCCCCGCAATGATGGCGGCCAGAATTGCGAGAGGGATTCCGATTCCAGGAATGAGTAATGTCGTGCCCACTGCCGGGAGGAGGTAACAGCAGGCAAGCACGGGTTTCAAAGAGAATCGGTCTGCGAGGGGACCGAAGACCAGGACTCCCCCTGCGACACAGATCTGGAAGGTGCTGTAAACACGAGTCGCAGCTTCGGAGGTCCCGAGGTCTTGGGTGAGGAGGTAGACCAAATGAAGATTGAAAGCGGAAAAGACAAATCCCGCAAGGGCGTCCCCGGCACTAAGAGCCCAAAAGGTTCGGGTCCGAGCGGCTTCGGCCAAGGAGAGTCCCACCTCTTCGGATTCTGCGCCGGCCTTAGATTCCTCGGAATTTTCGCCTGACCTTTTGGGGGGATCTTTGATCCATAGAAGAGTGGGAAGGAGGGAAAACAGGGAAAGCACAGCCATCGTTGAATAGGTCGCACGCCATCCATCGCTGGCGAGGAGGTATGCGGCGACCTGAGGGATGAGGCTGCCGCCCACTCCGATGCCCAGCATGGCTAAGCCAGTGGCCAGCCCCCTGTGACGACTGAACCAATGAGAGATGACAGTGGCGACCGGGATGTAGGTGTTAGCCATACTCCCAATCGGGGCGAGTGCCATCAGAAGATACAGGTGCCAGAGTGAGGAGACGGAGGCGAAGAGGTAAGTGGTCAGGGACATGAAGAGAGTCCCGAAAACCATCACCCACTTCGCGCTGAAACGGTCGATGATGCCGCCACAGAATGGGCTGATGATGGCGGCGGAGAACCCCCAGAGGGTAACGCTGAATGAGACCTGGGTAAGGGTCCAACCCGTCTCCTCAAGTATCGATTCCAGGACGACTGGCAGGACAAAGAAGCCGATCCCCGCATTGAGAGTCAACGCGAGAAAGCAGCCAAAAACCACCCACCAACCTTTTTTTGATTCCATATGGGCCCCGGGCGCAAATTTTGGCGCCGCGTTCTAGGCGCCAAGTCTGGACGGGCTGTCGGGAAGACGGCGCTAGAGTCGTCACACCACAGATTCTCTAGGGCTATCTACTCGGCGTGCCAGAGCAAAGACAACGGGACCGGCTGGCGGTCCAGGCCAGGGCCTTCCGCGAACAGTTCCAGATGTTTTCGTCCATTGCTTTGAAAATACTCGATAATGACCGGATGGTATCCCGCTTCGAGCGGTACCAGATTTCCGCGCGGGATCGCCATATGCCGGTAATCATGATCGATAAGCATTTCTCCGTCGATAAACATCCGGCTCCCGTCGTTAGTTACCAGGGTGAAGCAATAAAGTCCCGTTTCCGGGGCTTTGAAATACCCCTCGAACCGTAGCGCATAGCTCGTCTCGAGGGGGGACACTTCCAGTGAGACACATGTCGCAACCCCTTCAGAAGCTGGTGAAATCTCATCGAACGCGGGAAGTTCGGTCCATCTTCCTTCATAGAACTCGTAGTGCAAACCCGACGATAATTCAGTCAGGTCGGTCGCTGGGAGCGCGGGTCGATCTGGTGCCGCAAGGAGTGAAGTCCACCCGCTTTTGTATTCATCGACCGAATCGCCCAGTTCGCGGAACTGAGTCAGGTCGCTCGTATCGACAACGTGAAAGAACCGTTCGATGCGGTCCGTCAATTCAAGCGGCAACTTAACACCCCACAGTTTCTCGTCGGCGGACGCCAGAGTGCGCAATCCGGCGAATCGGGCGTGTTCGAGGATGGCGTAATCGACAGGCATTCTTGCCTTTCGAACACGTGACAGCACCTTGGGTGAATTCGCCGCGGCCGCCTCCGCCGCCAGCCAGAGTCTGTCCGCATTCCTCAGGAAGTCGTCCGTAATGTAGGGCGCGTCCGGCCCATCCCATACCTCGGAATGCATTTCCGGATCGGCGGTCGTTCCTTCCAACGCGGCGATGTACTCCAGGACAAAGGGCGCCGCATCTCCGTAGACACCTGCGACAAATTCTTCGACAAGCCTCCGATGGTCCGCGTCGGGGTTCCATAGGAGCTGTGCGCCGAGGTACCCGCTGAGCCCCGACAGTTCACCATCCAATGTGTTGTAAACGTCCTGTTCGAAGATGCCACGCACGTTGTGTTCAGAAAGAAAGCGTATGTTTGGCGCGCGCACATGCAGGTTCGGGAACGGCATGAGGAAGTGGCTGAAGGAGGTGACATAATCCCACACCCAAATACGCTCGGACAATTTAGACCAACCGACAATGTCTTCCACAAAGGCTCGGTTCCGATCCGACGAGCACTCCACGAAGGGATGGTTGAAGCAACATTCGATACTACAGAGTCGTACGATGACATTCGGCTCCGGCCGCATCGTTTTCGGTGGTTTGCGGGAATAGAGGTAAGCGAGCGTATCAATCGAATTATCCGGGAATTCGTCCCGCACAGCACGAGCCACCTGATTCACCAAATGCAATACCGGCGCGGCCTGTGTCCCTTCCGCTTCGGCGAGTGCGGTACAGGATTCGCATTGACAGAAATTGTGCCAGTCGTTTTGTGAAAC
Source organism: Candidatus Omnitrophota bacterium (assembly GCA_029261095.1). Taxonomy (GTDB): domain Bacteria; phylum Hinthialibacterota; class Hinthialibacteria; order OLB16; family OLB16; genus JACKFH01. The sequence continues at coordinate 12,128 of JAJDBZ010000252.1, forward strand.
CGAGAAGACGGTATCTTCCGGATGCTCACGCATGAGTTGACGGATCTTTTCAGTCACGACCTCCGCTAGTCGTGGATTGGTATTGCAAAACTGCGATCGGTACTTAAGGCGTTTGCCATCAATCAGAGAAAAAAAATCGGGATACTCATCGAAGTACTCGTCCGGGGGGACAAGCGTCTCGTAGGTGTGCACGAAACCCCGATAAGAAACCTTTCCGCCGTGCTTCTCCGACAGTTCCACGAAGTTCCCATTCACCCGGTTCCGGGCGGCCCAGTCGATTTCCTGAGCCTCCTTCACGAAGGGTTCACGGTATTCGAGGATGGGGTTCACTTCCACATCCAACACCGGAATCTCCAACCGGTCACTGGATGGAATATGACTGACGTCGGGGGTAAACCATCGGCAGCCCAAGTGATCCTGCAATAGACCATAGACGCCATACAATGTGCCCCGAGGTCGCCCCCCTGCAATTATCAATCGCCGCCCCACAACGCGTAGGACATACCCCTCTTTCCCCAAGTGTTCGATGTCAGGGAACCCTTCCCGGTCACTCATATGTTGAGTCGCACAAATTACCAAGGCGCTCGATTGCCTGAGCGCTGGATGGGTGACAATAGGGAGGTCAACTCCGCTCATTTCCAAGAGGAACCGGCGCAGTTCTTGGGCGGCGTACCGGATGCAAGGATCCGCGTCGTCACCGGCATGGATCGACACAGGTGATGGTTCGCCCCGGACTAACGCGATAGATTCCGGCCGTGGTCCTCCCACAGCGTTGTTCAATACGAACAGGCCAACGATTAACCCGATTCCTAGGGATATATAGCGAAGCAACGCGGATACCTCCCTGTCGGTGGGGTGAGATGAGAGGAGGTTAACAGAAGCCAGGAAGAAGCGTTATATCCCAAATTGGTAGTTCAATCGATGATTGTCCCGTGCGTCTCGGCGGATTACGCATTCGCTAATCCGCCCTACGAGGTTACTCTTTCCGACCGAATATTTTCTCCAACCCGGCTGTAACTATCAGGTAAAGCGCTCCCCCAATGAGACCTCCTCCTCCGGTGAAAGCGTAGTACAAGAACTCGTGATCCCATTCAAAATAAATCTGAAAACCATGAAGCTGGCCGAAAAGATAGTTACCAATGAATCCACCAATGGCAGCACAGGTCAAACCAATCCAAGGAAAGTCGGGGATGTAATCAAACATTCGATTTTTTTCTTCGGTCCATCACATTGAGCGCAACTTCCTCATCAGCCTCGCATACCGCCGGTTCAACTCCTTCTGAAATCTTTGGGTCAATCTCGGCGGGCTGAAGACTTTCTTGGGAGTCGAGACTTGGTCGGGGTCTTCGTCGACATAGCGGGTGGGGAGGTCTTCGCGCCAGCCTCGGACTCCTTCCGAATAGTCGTATTTGGGGCCGGAGTCGAGTTCGAGATCGTCGCCGAAGAGGTTTGGGCCCTCGTCGGTTTCGGGGTCGGGTTCGATGCCGTACTTTTCGAAGATCTCGCTGATCACCTGTTTGGCCTCCTCGAGATCTTTCGATTTGTGTTCGAGGTGTTTGGCGAGTTCGATGTAGACCAAGGGGTCGAAGGGACCATGGTGATAAACCTCCCACCAGAGTTTGAGCGCACGTTCACGATCACCCAGTTTCTTGCAGAGCATGGCCTGTGTGCGGGCGGCGAGGTGCCAGCAGGCGGGATCGATCTCGGTGCGACGGAGGGGGACGAGGATTTGCGAGGCGACCTCTTCCCTGCCCCGTTTCTCATGGAAGCGGGCGACACCGAGGCGTTCCCATTCGTTTTCAATTCCTTCGGGTTCGCGATGGCAAGTCAGCGCTTTCTCAGTGAGTGCCGCCAGGGCGACAATGTCCATCCGGTTATGATAAAAAACTGGGACCATCGTTCGGGGAGAAGCGCCACGGGTGAACTGAAAATAGAGGGCGGGAATCATCGAGCCGGGGACATCGCCCTCCCTCTCATCTTCGAGGATCTTTTCCTCCAGGAAAGAGAGGTTGGCGCGCCCGTGCTGAGTCTTCCAAAGCCGTCTCGCCACCGGTAGGAGATCGAGGTGCGGGATCTCCTTCAGAGGAACCCGAACACGGTTAAAGACAAAGCGGGTCCGCAGCAGAGGAAGGTCGAATGTGGCGCCGTTGTATGTGACCAGCATCGAGGCCTTCGAAAAGAGTTCGCCGATCATCGCCATCTGGCCCGGCTCCTCATCGTAATCACGCATGAAAAACTGGAGGACTCGAAAACCCTCATCCTCAACCCAGCCGACCCCGACCTGAAATGCAAAGGTGCCGGTTCCTCCGGAGAGGCCGGTGGTCTCGGTGTCCATGAAGAGGATCGGACCCTCGGGGTTTTCGCCCGGTTCGAGGTCAAAATGTTCGATCAGGTCGGAACTCTTCAGGGAACGAAGACGGTCAATGGAATAGGTCCCGATGAAATCGTTAAAGGGGAAAATGTCGTCGGCGACAAAGCAGGTTCCCGCATCGCATTCGCGGACTTCGCCCGGAATAAACGCGGTCATGTCCGGGTACTCCGGCAGCGGCTCCTCCTCTTTAGTCCGAAGGAGATCGGCCGCGGACATGACTCCGGATGGAAGGCTCTGCTTCAGCCGTTTTAGCTTCTCGTATGGATCGTTCAACAGAATCGCTCCCCTCAAGCGATATGGCATTTATGATCAGTATTGTTGGCTGAGACATTGGGTTTTGTCCAGGATGAACCTTCCGAGGAGTCAAAACGCGAACCCTGGCTTAATCAGATGAATCTATTAGGGGGAGTTCAATGGCATTCCACTCATCCGGATGGATTTTCGAAAGGTCGACATCTCCCAAATGCCGACTCTCACGCTCCGATGTCCAATTGCTCGTATTCCCTGATCCTTGCTGGAGATTGAGGGGTGTATGGGTGGGTGGGCCACCCTCTTCCAGATATACGACGGGCCTTATTCCAATCCGCTGTGCACAATCTGGATGGATCCCTATCCCAAAGGGCTCAACTCTAAATCGGGAGTAACGCTTCCGCCATGTAAACAACTCGGAAGATTCGAACAGTGGGAGATGAGTGAAAGCAACGACCTTCGTACGATCTCGAATCCTCCAATCGGAGGCTCGGATAGTCTTTTCGCAGACGATTCGTTCCAGAGTCTTTTTGGCCGACCGGGGATAGTCACTTCCACTGCCGAGGATATCTCGGTAGTAGTCCATGCTTCGCTCTCCAGGCCAAGGCCCATCCGAAGCGCGGGTCCAATGAAACAACCACCCATTCATTCTAGGATGAAATTCTCTTTCACTCTTCTTGATATCCGGCTGGTAAGCACGCCTCGGGCGGGAAGGAGTCCATTCAACACGATGATCGTCGGAGATCGAGGTTGGCTGAGCTACGGTATCCAGTAATTTTGAAATCTTTCCTTTGGGATTCACAGAGACTGGATAGACGAGATCCGCGGCATCGATTGCAAGTCGGTCTCTCTTGATCCAGGCTTTTTTAGTGGAGCGCCCTGGATAAGGCAACTTCACGAAACAGACCTGATCGAGATCCAAACCGAAGTCGGTCCGGATCTCATCGCAATACAATTGAAAATCTTTTGTTACTGGGGTAGGGACGAAACAGATCTGGGGCAATCGTAGATGGGCGGCAAGATAACAGGTGAACTCCCAGGTGTTCATACCGATGGAGGTCAGGAGAACCTTATCGGCTTGAATTCCCTGAACCGCTTTTCGAGTCTCTTCGACCCAAGGATCCAGACCGGTGGGTTGCTTACCCTGACTGGAACTGAGCACGACCACCTTAGTCCGATCGAGGAGACTTTTGGGGCCTATCGCCTCCAGGCCCATCCACGAAAAGACCTCCGATGTGCTCACGGAACCTCCTTGTTGGGGAGGAACCGATGAATATGGAGAGGTGTGAGTGAGGGTAACCGACCGGGATCCCAGACCTCGCGGTTTCGGTCATCGGAAAGGAGAAGATTGAGCGTATCTCTGATACTCTCGAGGCATCGTCGTTCGGAGGTCTCCAGCCTAAACCTCTCCTGGAGGTAAAGCAGGTCATAAACACGCCCTGATATTCCCTGAAGAGTATAGGCGATCTTACCGTGAATACGTTCTCCCGCTGGCAGACACTTGAGTTCCCGCATGATCGAGGATAACGATTCGTCGAGTTGAATTCTCTGCCCGATTCTCTTGAGCGACTCGATGAGGTTAAAAGCCGGATGTAGGTGAGCCGATGACCCATCTGCGGAATAAAGAGGGAGAGAAAACGGGTCGGAGGGGCTGGCCGATTGGGTCACACAATTGAGCAATCGGGAATGAGTCTCTCTCCAAAACTTCCACTCTTTGGATTCATTGATCGGAAGCATTCGTTGATAGATCCACTTCTCACTGTCGCCAGTCGGAAACTCTCCTTTCCAAAACAAGAGCAAGAGAGAAAGTAAATTAAGCGGGGCATCGGAACAACCATGAAGATCGCAAAAGAATGCATGCGGCGCTTCCAGGCTGTCCCATCGATTCTTGAAATCGAAGACATGATCACTTCGGAACAGGTCCGTTTCTAGGGGTGGATTGAGGGTATAGGCCTCGCCCTCTTCATCGTTGCTTCCTTCACCTCCCTCGCCATCGTTAATCCCATGTTGACGGAGTCTGGAGTTCCGCGAACCCTCCTTCGGCGGCG
>JAJDBZ010000253.1 GCA_029261095.1 Candidatus Omnitrophota bacterium
CAATGTCTGTGTCCCCGCCGCAATACTGATGGTGTCTCCATCTCCCGCCGCCAAGACTGCGTTCGGGAGACTCAATGACTCGGGAACCATGAAAGTCGCCGCGCCGACCGGGGTCGTATTGAACATGACAAGGGATATGAAAAGTGGGAGGGAAATTCGATGACGAAGTTTAAACATCCTGGCAAATACCTCACAAGAGATTCCCTCAGGGGGTATTTACAATATATATGTTTCCCATATTAACATCAAGTGTTACTTTTATTGCATTATTGACTATAAGATCAACTGATCCCAGCTATTCGATGATTGATAGTTCTGAGAGCCGGGTATAAATCGCGGTAGATCTCCATGTTCTCGTCGTATTGCTCTGCTCTTCGAGGGTCGGGCTCATATCGTTTGGTGACTTTCACAGTGGCTTCCACAGCCTGTGCGAGGTCTCGGTAGATCCCAATCGCCGTTCCTGCCAGAAGGGCGACCCCCAGACATCCTGCTTCGCTGACCTCTGGCACGGTCATTTCGGCGTTCATGATGTCGGCCTTGATTTGCATCCATACTTTTGATTTCGCCCCGCCGCCCGAGCACCGATATTCTTTTACCGGGTGCCCCACTTCGGTAAATGTGTCAGCGCATAATCGGAGTTCGTAGGTGACTCCCTCCAGGATCGATTTGATCACTTCACCTTCGCTCGTCCCCAATGTCAGTCCGACAATGGCTCCGCGACTGTGGTTGTCAAAATAGGGCGTCCCTGTGGAGGTGAAGTGGGGTAGGACGAAAAGGTGAGTCGGATCCTCGGGAACTTTTGCGCTGAGGATATCGTACACGTCTTGGCCGGTATCTGTTGCCTCGGTAATCGCGTCCTTTCCAAAGGTGTCTCGGTACCACTTGAACAAGCAACCCCCCGTAAAATTGTAGGCAAGCGAAACGTACTTCCCTGGGAATGCATGGTGGTAACAGCAGAGATTTCTTTCAAGCATCTCATCCGAGATTAAAGGGCGATCGAACACAGATGTCACACACTCAACCGTTCCAAGTCCATAGCAGGCCACACCTTCCTCGATGGCTCCCACTCCTATTGCGGCGGCGGGTTGATCGTGCGCGCCGGTAACCACCTGCGTTCCGGCCGGCAATCCCCATTCCTCTGCGGCGGTCGCACCTATTTCTCCGACCACCGTCCCCGATGGTTTCGGACTTGAGAGCTTGGCTGGGTCGAATCCAATTGAATCAAAGGCTTCTGTCCAATAGTCCCGTCTTTCCAGATCGAGACACATTGACCTGGATGCCAATGAATAGTCCACCGCAGGCTCAAGCCCTAGCCCCCAACAGATGAGGTCTTCGAAAAAGAGCACCCTTTCGATGTCTCCAAATGTATCCGGGTCGTTCTCCTTGATCCATTCCAGCCGGAGAGGGGTGTAACAGGAAGCGACCGGAATTCCCGTTCTCTCGAAAATCTCTTTTCTCCCAAATCGATTCTCCCAAACAGGGACGAGGTCGGCAGTCCGAGGACAGGCACTCACGATCGAGTTCGAGAGGATCTTCTCGTCTTTGTCGATGAGGACAATCGCTTCCCCCTGGGAAGAAACTGCTAATGCCTGGACGGGGTCGGTCGTCCTCGAAGTCGCCTCCTTGACGGATGCTTTGACATCAGTGAGAACCTGATTCGGATCAAGCTCGAACCAGCCGGGTTTGGGGGATAGCAGAGGGTACTCGCGGTAGGCGACGGAGAGTTGTTTCCCCTCTTCACTAAACACCACCGCTTTACATCCGGTAGTTCCCACATCGATTCCCATCAAACTCATCGATACATCCTCCAAATCTCCCTATGCGGGAAGGAAAGACCCATTCTGTCCAGAACTAGACCACGGGACAAGGGCTGCAATAGGTTGGATAAGGTCGGAGATCAAAGGTGATTCATTGGCGAGGCGGTCAACAAGTTACCCTGTGTTCATGGAGGCAAGGGCCTCGTCGATGGTTTCGAAAACTGGGAAGAAGACATCTAGGCGGAAGACGCTCATGATCGCGCGAATCCCCTCATGGGGGCCGACGATGGCGACGGGGATCTTCTTCTCCTCGGAGCGTTGAACCAGCTCGACCAATGCTTGGTACCCGGATGATTTCAGATACTCGAGACCTGAGAGATCGATGATAAGGAGGGAGGGTGTCGCTTCCAACGTTTCTTTAAACAGGGTTCCGGCATCTCCAACCGAATGGAGATCGAGAGATCCGTTAAGTTCAATAATCTTGGCATCATCCCGCGTTCGAACCTTGTATTCCATTTTCGGGTCCACCTTAGTTTCTGGGTCCTCTTCCGAGTATCGTCAGAGGATTCCGATACCCTAAGTCAACTAGTGTATTATCGTCCAAAAACCCCAGGCTATTCAGGTGATCCATACATTCGGACATCGTCCGCGACGATCCCGCGAGATAGGGCTCATCGCGCATGTGCAGGAATCCATCTTCTTCGAGCACAACCGGTGTCACCCCTAGAAGATATTCCCCAGCGGGCATTCCCGCTAGATGGGTTTGATCGCTAATGACAAAGCACCCCTGGCTCCCTTTTGATGAATAGATGGCACGGATGAAACTCTCGGGCAAGTGGAATCCATCCGTGATGAGGGATGGTATGATTTCGGGAATCGCCAGCTGGGACATGATAGGGCTTTCGTGCCTGGTGACCTCGCCCGGAACGCCGTTTCCGATATGTGTTCCGAGTGTCAAGCCAGAATCGACTGCCATCCGGAAATCCCCAAAACTACCAAGGGTGTGCCCGGCCGAACAAACCACTCCTTCGGTCGATACTTTTTCAATGAAGGCCGCTGCCCCCTCGAGTTCAGGAGCCAAAGTCAAAACTCGGATCTTCCCTTGGGCCGCCTCTTGAAAACGCTGGAACTCATCCAGGTCGGGTGGGTGCATGTATTGGGGGGGGTGGGCGCCCTTCGCACCCGGTTCGGTGGAAAGGTAGGGTCCCTCCAGGTGGATTCCCGCAAGATGCTTCCGCAGATCCGGATGTTCACAAGCTTCGCCCAGGACGCTCAAGCAGTGGAGCATCGTTTCGGGGGGCGTGGTCACCACCGTGGGAAGAAAAAGGAAGGTCCCACTTTCAACCAATTTCTCAGTCGCTTCCGCTACCCCATCCATTGTCAGGTGTTCGTCACAGAAAGAGACGCCAGCGTGACCGTTGACCTGGAGGTCCACCCATCCCTCAATCTGAAAGTTCTCTTGAATGCGTGACAAAAGATCGGATCGATTCATAGTCGTCGAAAATCTTATCAAAAGTGATCGCCTTGTCACTCTATAGTGAACCTGAGCATCTCTGATAGAGGGCTGAAGCGATTAGGGAAGAAGCCATACTTCCCAATTGGCCGTGAAAGCGAGAAAATAGCGGCAATGCAGACACTGACCATCGGTACTCGAAGCAGCCCACTCGCTATGTGGCAGACCAACTGGGTTAAAACCCAGCTGGAGGGGCGTGGACACCGTGTTCTCCTCCGAGAAATCAGCACTTCTGGCGATCGTATCCAAAAGGGACCACTCTCCGCTCATGGAGGCAAGGGACTCTTTGTCAAAGAGCTGGAAGCGGCGCTCCTATCGGGCGAAGTCCACTTGGCGGTACACAGTCTGAAAGATGTCCCCACCGTGCTTTCGGAGGAGTTCACATTGGCGGCCTTCCTTCCTCGGGCGGACCCCAGAGATTGTTTTATTTGCAACCAGTTTGAGAAGCTCAAGGAATTGACTCCGGGCAGCCGAGTGGGGTCTTCCAGCCCGAGGAGAATCTCACAGCTTCTGGCCATTAACCCGGGAGTCCAAACGGAGAACCTTAGGGGGAATGTCGGGACGCGACTCGCCAGGATCGAGGCGGGCGACCTGACAGCGACCTTCCTTGCCAAAGCCGGATTGGATCGGCTGGAGGTCAGCCAATCGGCGTCCATTCATCCCCTCGACCCAGGGATCATGCTCCCAGCCGCTGGACAGGGGATTGTGGCCATCGAGACATTGTCTTCTTCGCGAGAAGTGATCGAGGCTTTGTCCCCTCTGGACCATTCAGTTACTCGTGCCTCCGCAATGACCGAAAGGGCGTTGGTCAGAAATCTAAACGGTTCATGCACCAGCCCCATTGGGGCTTATTCCGTCGTTGAGGGAAAGAGTATTCATCTCAGAAGTTTTGTCGGCGATCTGAAGGGGCGGAATACCCTGAAAGAGGAGCTTTCCGGTGAACTGGAAAAGGGGGAAGACATCGGTCAAAGACTCGCTGATCGGTTAAACCAGCTTGGAGCGCAAGAAATTCTGAGCAGTTGCGACGTCTCATGAAGATCGGAGTCCCGAAAGAAACCAAACCCCAAGAGTTCCGAGTTTCACTCGTTCCGGGGGGAACCCGTCGCTTGGTGGAAGAAGGCCACGACGTCCGGGTGGAGTGTGGTGCGGGAGTCGGGAGCGGAATCTCCGACGATGCATATTCCGCGGAGGGCGCTGAGCTTTCGACATCCGAGGAAGTGTGGGCTGAATCAGAACTGATTCTCAAGGTCAAAGAACCACAACCCACAGAATGGTCGTTGATCCATGAAGGCCAAACTCTTTTCACCTTTTTCCATCTCGCCTCATCTAAGGAGCTCACCCAGGCGCTCATAAAATCGGGGGCCACCTGCATTGCTTATGAAACGGTGACCACCGGCGATGGATTTCATCCGATTTTAACTCCAATGAGCGAGATCGCAGGAAGACTGGCAGTCCTGCAGGGGACACGGTTTCTGGAAAAGACCCATGGCGGGAAAGGACAATTGTTGAGTGGCGTCCCGGGAGTTCAATCCGGGCATGTGGTCATTCTGGGCGGCGGAACTGTTGGAGAAAGCGCCGCGAAAGTAGCCAGCGGTCTCGAAGCGCGCGTCACGATCCTCGACATCAACCTCGAAAGACTACGATACTTGGAGGATATCCTCCCGATGAATGTATCCACTCTGTACGCATCGCAAGAGAACATTCAGAGAATGCTCGAGGTTGCCGATGTGGTGATCGGGGGTGTTCACCAAACCGGAGCAAGAACCCCTCATCTCGTTTCGCGAAAAGATCTGGATCGGATCAAACCGGGTTCGGTTCTTGTGGATGTTGCCATTGACCAGGGAGGGTGCTTCGAAACTTCGCGGCCGACAACTCATGCTGAACCGGTCTATGAAGAAGAGGGAGTTCTCCACTATTGTGTGCCGAATATGCCAGGGTGTGTTCCGCAAACATCGACCTATGCGCTCACAAACGCCACGATCGATTTTGTATCATTGCTCGCGGATCGAGGGGTGCGACAGGCGATGGTGGAGAACGACGAACTGAAGAAGGGTGTCAATATTGCTGGTGGGAAACTCTTTCATCCCTCGGTGGCCCTCGCCCATCAGTTCGAATGTCAAACATTAGATGAAGGAATCTTATGAATCAAACCACGAATGAGAAGAATATCGAATTCTGCATGGTGCGGACCGATCTGCTGAAAATCCCCCAGTTCCATTTGCCCGAGGGTTACCGGATGCGGACCTACGAACCGGGAGACGAACACAATTGGGTAAAAATCCAACAGGTCTCCGATCAGATCAACCAAGTCGATCTTGCGGAATTCTATCGCACATTCGGATCGAACCTGAATGCGATGGAAGACCTCTGTTTCTTTCTCGAAAACGAAAAGGGACGCGGTATCGGGACATCGACCGCCTGGTACCAGAAGGACTTTCTTGGGAGTCCCTGGGGAAGGGTGCATTGGGTGGCGATCATTCCGGATTATCAGGGCCAAGGATTGTCGAAACCCCTGCTCACCCAGACCATGAACCGATTAGCCGATGCTCACGATAAGTGTTATTTGGTCACCTCGAGTCTTCGGATACCCGCCATCCATGTCTATTTGAAATACGGGTTCCGACCTTTTGTGAAATCGGAGGAGTGTGAAGAAGGTTGGGCACAGGTGAGACGTTACTTGAGTCACCCGATGCTAGATGAAGCGCCGCTGACTCAGGATGATCTGACTTGAGCTGAGAGAGTTGATTGATAGGCGACGCGCATCCAGAAGGGGATGGGAAAAAGGCCGGGAGTTTCTCCCGGCCTTTTTGATTGAATCGGTTTTTATACCAACGGCGTCTGGCCTGGCACTGCGACATCGGGACCTCGCATCTTACCCCAGGCGTACTCGGTGGGTGCGAGTGCGAGTTGGGAATCGTTCATCATGAAATCCCAACTGACTTCCTTGCCTGTATAGGCGGCCACTCGACCCATGATGGCACACATGGTGGAGTTCGCGACTCGTTCGCCCTCGTTGAGAGGTTTGTCGTTACGGATCGCGTCGATGAGATCGGTGTGCTCCACGACATATGGGTTGGGGCTGTCGTCCCACTCCTTCTCGATCGCTCCTACAATTTTCGCGGAACCGGAATCTGCGTAGAGAGTACCGTTCTGGCAGAAGATGGCTTCGCGAACATCGTTCTTGCAGTTCTTCATCTGGCGACATTGGCTGGTCATCACAGTTCCATCCGCGTATTCGTATTCGATGGCGAAGTGGTCGTAAATTTCTCCGAATCTCGGATCAGTCCGAAGCTGACGCCCGCCAAAGCCCCAGCAACGAACCGGTGTCTCGTCTTTCATCGCCCAGTTTCCAACATCGAGGTTGTGGACATGTTGCTCGACAATGTGATCGCCGCAGAGCCAGTTGTAGTAGTACCAATTCCGCATCTGGTTCTCCATCTCGGACCAATCGGGTTGTGGTCGATGATACCAAAGGGTTCCACCGTTCCAGTAAACGTTCATCGAGATGACTTTTCCCAAATCGCCGTTGTGAACATGCTTCATCGCGGCCAGGTAATGGTCCTGGTGACGGCGTTGGGTACCTCCGACGATCTTAAGACCTTTCTCGTCAGCTTTTCGTGAGGCCGCGATAGCCTGCCTGATTCCCGCGGGATCGACACCAAAAGGTTTTTCCGCGAACACGTGCTTGCCCGCATCGACAGCAGCCTCCAAGTGAATGGGGCGGAACCCGGGAGGGGTCGCCAGAATGACCATATTGATATCGTCAAGGGCTAGCAACTCCTTGTAGGCATCGAATCCGACGAAACACCGGTCGTCCTCGACTTGAAATTTGCCCTCCATGCTATCGTCTTTCCCCAAATTTCTTCGCGAATTTTCGAGTCGGTCCTCGAAAGCATCCGCCAAGGCAACCACATGAACATTCTCGGCGGAGTTAATGGTGTTGGCGGCGGCTCCGGTGCCTCGGCCTCCGCAACCAATAAGACCGACACGGATGGGTTCTTCTCCTGACTTAGCGAATGAAGCGGGAACGTGCTGGGCCATCACCGAAGCCGCGCCCACAGCGGCGGATTTGGTGATGAACCCACGTCTTGATACCCCCTGTTTCGGGGTCTCTTTCTTTGTATCTGTCATTTCTGGGTACCTCCTATTCAATGGGTAAAATAGATTCAAAAAACTTCCGAACGTAATGGAAAGGTTCGATGGGTCCTCAACAGCCAGAATTGTCTCACTTTTGACGCCGATCTGGCAAGGTGGAGTTCAAACCCCATATCCGTTTACTCAGAAACTGATTCGGCGTCTCCTTCACAGACGATCCTGAAACTGTGGAAAGTCGGACCCGCCAACCACCAGATGCTTTTGGGGATTTGAGGGTCTTTCTCCAGCCATTCGTCAAGATTCTCGTCGGATTGCGGGAGGCGCGCGCGGAAAGAGACAGCACCCGCACCCAGTGCGTACCACCCTCCTTTGAGGACCGGCGTTCCATCCAGGCCAACACAGAATTCGGCCGCGTTCCCGAGCATATCGTACAAACCCCAGGAATTCGCTTCCTTCGTCTTCACCGGCTGAGTCTTCTCTTCAGAGTTGGCGGCAAACCAAGCGTATTGATCGAGTTCCTCATCGGGAACTGGCGCGTCGCGCCCCGCGCGACAGGCATATTCCCATTCAGCTTCGGTGGGAAGGCGATAAGTCCGGCCAGTCTCCTTAGAAAGCCATCGGCAGAACATGTCCGCTGAGTGATGGGACATTGTCAAAGCGGCATAACCCTCCTTGCCCCAGCCTTGGTCCGGGGGAACATAGGGAGGGGTCGGTCCGGTAATCCCATCGGGGTCGATGGGGAGGTCGAGCATGAAGGCCCTTTCCTCCAGGTCCACGAACGGATCGAACATGTCCCAGGTCGTTTCGGTTTCGCAGATCCAAAACGGTTTCAGGTCGACCTCTTGGGTGGTGTTCGGGTTTCCCGGATCTGGAATTTCTATTTTCCCTGCCGGGATAGGAACCATCTTAAATCCGAATTCGCTCACGGGCATGATTTCGACATAGGCTTCGCCCGCAGTGAGAGGCTCTCTTTCGATTGTGGATTCTTGCGCCACGACATAAATGGCGAGGGTCATCAGGGGAACCCATTTAAATAGACTCAATTTCATTCCTTCCTCCAATTCATTCCTTTTGTAAAAACTTCTCCATTCCCGATGTCTGGTATCGGGTAACCCCAATCCCATCATCTCTAACAAAGATTAGCGCCTCCAGGTCTTTCCTCTGCTCAGCCCAGTCCAACCCTTTCTCCGCACCCATGGCCATGATGGTTGTTGCCGCACCATCGGCCAACATACACGAAGAGGCGATCACAGTAACGCTTTTCACGGATTCGGGGACGGGCCATCCTGTTTTTGGGTCGATGATATGAGAATAGAGAATACCATCGTATTCGAAAGCATTCCGGTAGTCCCCAGAGGTTGCCGCCGCGCATTCATCCAAGGCCAAAACCTCGATGAGTTCCCGTTTTCCAGGTGTTTGCCAGGGAGAATCGACACCTATCGTCCAGGCACTTCGTTTTAGATTCTTACCCCGGACCACAACCTCCCCCCCGATTTCCACCATTAGGTCTTCATATCCCCTCTCTTCGAGCACACGGGCGATGACATCGACACCATACCCTTTCGCGATGGCGGAGAGATTAAGCTGGAGATGCGGCAAGGCCTTGGTGAGTGAGCCATCTCTGACCTCAAGATGGTCCATTCCGATGCTGGAGGTGGCTGCGGCGATCGCATCGGCTGGGGGTGGTTCGATGCCGCGTTCCTCTTTCCCAAACCCCCACAACTCGATCAGTGGTCCCACTGTGGGATCGAAAGCCCCTTCGGATTGTTCGAAGAGTTCGAAGGAAGTTTTTAGAATCTCGAGAGTCGCGGGAGAGACTGGGAATGGGTCGGAGGAGTCGTGGAGGTTGAACTTTGAGATCTCACTATCCGGATCCCAGGTCGATAGCAGTTGGTTAAACGCCTCGAGATCTTGGTCGATCTCTTTCTTCAAAGTTTGGGGATCGGGCGTTTCCGACTCGGGAACAACAATCTTTACGTGATAGGTGGTCCCCATTGTTTCCCCTGATAGGGCAACTTGCTTCCACTCGTCGGGGGTGGAGGGTGGGGGAGCCTTCGAACAGGCGAAGAAGCATGAAGAGAATAAGAGAACGCTGGCGAGGGGAAACGAAAAGGAACTGCTTAGGGGCGCGGTGACCCGCGCCCCGGAATTCATGAATGACATCTTCGGTATGATCATCCAAAAGAGTCGAAGGCGATCATCTCCTGCTCCACTCCGAGATCGTCCAACATCCGATGGACCGCATCGATCATCATGGGGGGCCCGCAGAGGTAGTATTCGATTTCTCCCGGGTCGGGGTGATCTTTGAGGTAATTGTCGAGCGCGACCTGGTGAATGAATCCTTTCGGGCCTTCCCAGTTGTCCTCCGGAAGGGGTTCGGAAAGGGCCAGGTGGTAAGAGAAGTTGGGGAACTCTTTCGCGATGGTCTCAAACTCATCTTCGTAAAAGTTCTCCCGCATGGAACGCGCTCCATACCAAAAACTGACTTTTCGCTCGGTCTTCCTCGTGTGGAATAGATCGAACAAGTGGCTTCTCATCGGGGCCATTCCCGCGCCGCCGCCAATGTAGACCATTTCACGGTCGGTGTCCTTCGCGAAAAATTCCCCATAGGGGCCGCTGACAGTGACCTTGTCTCCCGGTTTCAAGTTGAAAATATACGACGAGGCTTTCCCCGGGGGGATGCCCTGGGTCCGGGGAGGCGGAGTGGCGATTCGGACATTGAGCATCACGATATTCCCCTCGGCGGGATGGTTCGCCATCGAATACGCGCGGAAGATTTCTTCGTCGTTGGATGCTTTGTAATCCCAGATCTTGTACTTGTCCCAATCTTCGTGGTAATCCTTCTCGATGTTGTATTCCGTGTAATTGAGTTTGTAAGGCGGGATGTAAATCTGAATGTATCCGCCGGCGGTAAAGTCGAGGTTCTCCCCTTTCGGGAGTTCGAGGATCAGTTCTTTGATAAAGGTGGCCACATTGTAGTTGGAGCGAACTGTGCATTCCCATTTCTGGATGTTAAAAATTTCGTCGGGGACATGAATCTTTAGATCCTGACGGATCTTAACCTGACAACTCAGTCGCCAGTTCTCTTTCTGTTCACCACGCGAAATGAGTGACGTTTCGGTGGGAAGGATTTCTCCGCCGCCTTCTAAGACCTGGCATTTGCACATCGCGCAAGTCCCACCCCCTCCACATGCAGAGGGTAGATAAACATTCCTGGTGGCGAGTGCGCCTAGTAAGGTTCCGCCCGCGGGTAACCTGAGAGGATTTTCGTCGTCACCATTGACGATCACAGTGACATCTCCGGTATTTACGAGCGCTGACCGTGAAAGTTGAATCAATGCGACTAATGCCAGGATCGAGCCAGTAAAGACAATCGTTCCTGTAAAGACTGAAATGAAATCCATCGTTTGATCGATCCTTTCGGAGTTATCCGATTTCGGTTTCTAAAGTTTAATTCCTGAAAAGGACATAAAGGCCATCGCCATGAGACCCGTAATGATGAAGGTCAGACCGAGGCCGCGGATTCCCGGCGGTACATTCGAATACCTTATTTTCTCACGAATCGAAGCAAGTGCAACAATCGCGAGAAACCAACCCAGGCCCGCACCGAGACCATACACCACCGATTCGAGGAAATTGTATTTCCGTTCCACCATAAAAAGCGAACCTCCGAGAATCGAACAGTTTACCGTAATCAGGGGGAGAAAGACGCCTAATGCCGCATACAGGGCGGGGCTGAACCGGTCAATGACCATTTCGACCACCTGGACCAGAGCCGCGATGATGGCGATGAACGTAATCAGGTTTAGAAAACTCAGATCAAGGGTTTCGAACGAGGGAGAAATCCAAGCGAGCGCTCCTTCTTTCAAAAGGAATTCGTGGATGGCCCAGTTGGCGGGAACTGTCAGGGTCAACACAAAGGTGACCGCGAATCCCAAACCCAAGGCGGTTTCGAGCTTTTTGGAACAAGCCAGGAAAGAACACATCCCCAGAAAAAAAACCAAGAGGATGTTCTCAACAAAAATCGCTTTCACTAAGAGGCTAAGATAGTGTTCCATGATTAGGATTCCTCCGCGTAACCTGAAATCGAGCGTTGACCCCAAATGATCAGGCCGACGATGATGAAGGCCCCGGGGGAAAGAACCATCAATCCGTTGTTCACATAACCCAGGTCGTAGAGCCGGTCTGGGATGAGCTGTAATCCGAACCAACTCCCCTTGCCGAGAATCTCACGGAAAGTCGCGACAATCATGAGGACCGCGCTATATCCAAGCGCGTTCCCGAGACCGTCAAGAAAAGAAGGCCATACCGGGTTCTTGGAAGCAAAGGCTTCGGCTCGACCCATAACGATGCAGTTGGTGATGATCAACCCGACAAAGACGCTCAAGGCGAGACTGAGTTCGAACAAGTAGGCTTGAAGAAACTGATCGACCACGATGACCAACGAAGCGATGACCGCCATGTAAACGATAATCCGAATGCTATCGGGGATATAATTACGAATCATGGACACGACCATGTTGGAAAGGCAAAGCACGAATACGACCGCGAGCGACATCACCAGCGCGGTGTTGGATTGCACGGTGACCGCGAGGGCGGAGCAGAT
>JAJDBZ010000254.1 GCA_029261095.1 Candidatus Omnitrophota bacterium
CTTCGTTACCGAGAACTGCTTCAAGGAAGTTATCCATGTGCGCTGAGTTCGAGGGGGAGAACTTACCGGGCTGGGTCGCCATCGGTTTACCATCGCCATCGAATATCTGCCAACCCCCGCCCATACGGCCCAAGAACATAAACTGTTTGGATCCGTAGATCTCGATCCGTGTTCCGCTGAAAGGCCAGTTCGGGAGATCATCCTTGTCTCTCAGTTCGAAGGGGGTTTTTTGCATGTAGGGAGTCCATAGCGTTTGTTCGAAAACCATCAACATATCCTCGAACTCCCAGATCGCGGATTGGGTGTCCGGAGTTTCGTGCTCATCGCGAAAGAAGAGATCCCCTCCGCTACAGGAGATGGTTTTTGGATAAGTTTTTCCAGTCAACCAACGCGCGATATCGGTCTGATGGACTCCATCGTTGATGATGTCCCCGCCCGAGTAATCCCAAAACCAGTGCCATTTGTAATGAAAATGATTCGCGTTGAAGGGACGTTTGGGTGCCGGTCCAAGCCAAAGATTGTAATCGACCCCATCGGGGACGGGTTGGTTGGGGAGTTTTGGCATCGGTTCGCGTTGCTTGCTGTTTACCACACGGACATAATGGATATCGCCAAAATCGGCCGATTGGATTCGTTCATGCGCCATCCGGATGTACTCCGCGCTGCGATTCTGGGTTCCCACTTGAACGACTCGATCGTACTTCCTAGCCGCCTCCACCATGAGGCGTCCCTCACGAATGTTATGGGCCACGGGCTTCTCAACATAAACATGCTTTCCGGCCTGGCAGGCCCAAATGGAAGCGAGGGCATGCCAATGGTCGGGAGTGGCGATGACGACAGCGTCGACTTCGGGATCGTCCAGAATGGTTCGAAAATCTTGAACGCATTTCGGCTGGTGGCCCGACCAAACCTCGATCTTTTCCATTCTCTCCTTGAACAATCGAGAATCGGGGTCGGCTAAATATCGAATTTCTACATCCTTCCGTTTCGCCAATTCCTCGGCGAGATCCATGCCTCGGTCGCGGACTCCGATGATAGCAGTCACGATTCGCTTGCTGGGCGATTTCGCCTGTAGAGACGTGGGGAGAATGGAAAGGCCAGCCAGGGTGGCGGCGGTGGTTTTGGTAAAAATTCGACGTTGCATGGGTCCCATCCTATCTCTGAAACAAAAAACCCCGCCGAGCATTTGTCCGGCGGGGTTCGAAGTCAACTTCGCGTCGTGAGTGGCGTGACTGCTCTATGCGCCAGCCGCCGCCGCTCCCGCCTCGGCCACCGCGTGATCGTCTTCGACAGTGCTGCCGGAAACTCCGATCGCGCCAATGATTTCCCCGGCCCCATTCTTGATCGGGACTCCGCCGGGAAAGGTGATGAGACCTCCATTGGAGTGTTCGATGTTAAACAGGGGCCCCCCTGGTTGTGAGAGACCTCCAATATCGCCAGTGTTCATATCGAAGTATCGGGCAGTCTTCGCTTTCTTGTGGGAAATGTCGATGGATCCAAGCCAAGCGCCATCCATTCTAGCGAAAGCCTTCATGTTGGCCCCGGCATCGACCACGCAGATGTCCATTTTCACTCCCATTTCCATCGATTTCGCCACTGCCGCGGCAAGCGCGTTCCTTGCTTGCTCCAAGGTAATATCCGCCATGATGTATTTCCTCCTGTCACGATTTCGGATTTGTATGGATACCCAAAGTGGATGGGTTTTTCCGCTGATAAAGGCGATGATCTTAAACGAGGACCCTTCCTTCTGTTAAGGGGTCATTTGAATCTCCTCTTGACCCGGGAAGATTGTCCGGCATATTCCTTCATACTATTGAACTGGGGTTGGTGAAATCCGAATGAAATTCCTGAAGGGGTTAATCTTTGACCTGGACGGCGTGATCGCTGACACAGAAGACATCCACCGTCAGGCCTACAATCGGGCGTTTGGGGAGAATGGTTTCGATCTGCGATGGAGTGAAAAGGATTACCGAGACCGCTTGATCCAAACAGCGGGAAGCAAACTCGAAGGAATCCCCGCAATCGAAAACCATGCCCATCCGCAAGAATTTCGACAATCGCTGTATCATCGAAAGCGTGAGATCTACCTCCACCTACTCGCAGAGGTGAGGCTGCCGCCACGCCCGGGTGTGGTCGACCTGATCGATCAGGCACGGAAGATTGGGGTGAAACTAGGCGCCGCGAGTACCTGCGCCAAGGAAGGCGCCATGGCCCTGCTCCGTCACACACTCGGGGAAGATATCCTCTCAGACTTTGTAACGATCAAAGCGGGCGAAGATGCCACAAACCGCAAGCCCGCTCCCGACATCTACCTGAGGGCAATCGAAGGTTTGGGGCTTGAACCTGAGGAATGTATCGCCATTGAAGATTCAGTGCATGGTCTCCAAGCCGCCTTAGCGGCCGGACTATGTACAGTAGTCACACCGAGCCAGTATACACTTGGAGACGATTTCGAGGGTTCGCACCTTGTTGTACCCGATCTATTCATCGGAAAGATATCCGTGGAAAGTCTGGACCACCTCCTTGCGGGTGTCCTTGGGGAGATCACAACCCGTTGATTCGAGCCATGACAAAACCTGTTTCCGATGAAGTCAAAAAGCGACCCTGGGTGCGCCCCCCTCACGAGCCGGAGGGAAATGTTCCTCCCCCTCCGATCTGGGCTAAGCCGCCGAAACTATCTCGCAGATCCTGGCGTCGACAAATATACCGGGATCTTGTTTTCCGGGGGATCTCTATGGTCGTGAGACTTGTTCGGGCTCTCGGTCCTCGGAGGTCCGCGAGTTTGGCCAATCGAGTCGGAGCGATCGCGTTCGCGCTTCAGCGCCGCGACCACAAGATCACCCTTCAGAATCTGGAAGATTGTTTAGGGCCCGAGACCACTCCCGAGGAAAGAAGTCGTATTGCTCAACAGGTTTTTCGGAATGCGGCACTCACAACGGCGGAATCGATCGGGTTAAGTTTTTGGGACAAATGGAAAGGTTGGATCGAATACGAATTCGATGGAGTCGAAAACCTTGAGGCCGCGCTCTCCGAAGGCAAAGGCGTGATCTGCCCTAATGCGCATTTTGGGAATTGGGAAGTGATGTCTGCCATGATTTGCACCTGTGGTTATCCCGGGAACATTGTCGCGCGCCCTTTTAAGGATCCGAGACTCGAAGAATGGATTTCTCGAGTTAGAGAATCCTTTGGTATTCAGATCATCCAAAGAGGCAAGACCCCGATGCGCATGGTCAAAAAGCTCCGTAATGGGGAGATCCTCGGTGTGATGATCGATATGGATACACGCAGCAGTCGAGGGATCTTTGTCGACTTTTTTGGGAAGCCCGCTTACACTCAAACAGGACCTTTCATGCTAGCGAGGCGGCTCGGTTCGCCGATTGTTCCGGCTCTGTGTTATCGTGAAGGAACCAACCGTTTACGATTCTATTTCGGACCCCCCTGGAAGGTTGCGAAAACCGAAGATGTCGATGCCGACATCCATGCGGCGGTCCTAAAGGCAACCCGGGACCTCGAAGAGAGAATTCGCGAACGTCCGGAACAGTGGGCCTGGTTTCACAAGCGCTGGAAGACACGCCCCGAAAAGTTTCACCTCAAGAGGCGAGAATGAATTTACCAAAGATCAATCAAATTCAGTCCTTGGTTCCCTGGGCGGGACTTTTCTTCTGGGTTGCGCTCTGGCTTTGGTTAATGTTCGCTAAAGCAGGCGACACAGCGGTGAAGCCATTGGGAACGAGAGAAGGATTCAAACCGCCGGAAGTTCAGCTTCAGGGGTTCAGTGTCCGATACATGACTCGGTATTCCGATTTCAAAACCACGTGGCTTGAACTAGCGGCCGAAAAGGGTAGAAGCCTGGAAGACGACACCAACCGACAAATCCTTGAGGATGTCACAGTCCGCGTGGTCATCAAGAACGATGCTCTGCCAGATGAAACCGGAGACCTTTCCGATCTATCCAAGCAATTGGGAATCGATTGGTTGCATATCCAATCGGCCACCGGTTTGTACACTTTTGACGATCGAGGGACGATCGAACTTCATGGAAACGTCCAAGTCTTCGGATACCATCGCGATGGGACTATGAATGAGTGGATTGCGGCCGATACTCTCATTTACGATCAGGACCGGGGGATCGTACGATCTGTAGGTCCTGCTTTCTATGATGGTAGTTCCAGTATCCCTGTCAAACCTTGTATCGCCCAAATAGAGACCACGCTGGACTTGTCATCCATTGAAGTGGACTTTGTCGAATCACTTAATCCATCGACCTTCAAATCGCCTTTACGGGACCCCTCGATGCGCCCGGTTTATGACCCCCCATCTGCACTCAAATTTCTGAATGCCCCAACCAATCCTTGACATTTTATTTGCTTCGCAAGTCGCCTTTTCACCAGGTTTCCATGCTAGGATTCGATTCACTAACAAGTCCCAAAGACTTCCGGAGGTTTCATGATGCGCTTCAATCTGTTCCTGATTTCAATCTTCTTGCTTATATCCCCATCGGCTTATTCCTATGATAATTGGCCACAATTTCGCGGTCCAAACTCTTCCGGTGTCGTTGAAGATGACCCCGCCCTCCCCGAGGTCTGGGATATAACCCAAAACGTTATCTGGGAGAGCGAGATTCCAGGGATGGGTTGGTCGTGTCCTGTTGTTTGGGGAGATAAAATCTTTCTGACCTCAGTGATATCCGCCGGAGACGTCGAAGAACCCAAGAAAGGCCTCTATTTCGGTGGAGAACGGGGCGATGCCACCTCGGAGCATCAATGGACAGTTTATTGCCTCGATCGGAAGACAGGCAAGATCGTCTGGGAGAAGATTGCGCATCGGGCGGTCCCGGAAACTGGTCATCATATCAAGAACACCTTTGCTTCCGAGACTCCGGTCACCGATGGCGAGCGGTTGTATGCCTATTTCGGAAACACCGGTTTGTTCACCTACGATCTCTCCGGCAATCTCCTTTGGGAACGGAAGTGGGACTTGGTCAAGACCCAGGCCAATTGGGGAACGGCGATTTCCCCTGTCGTTCATGAGGACAAGTTGATTATCGTCAACGACAACGAGGACCAGTCCTTTATTGAAGTGTTGGATACCGCATCCGGTAAGACGATCTGGAGAAAGGATCGGGATGAAGGAAGCAATTGGTCGACGCCGCTGGTTTGGGAGAATTCCCAACGAACGGAAATCGTTACCGCGGGAACCGATCAAGTCAGGTCATACGACCTCGAAGGAAACATTCTCTGGACACTATCCGGGATGTCAAAGATTACTGTTGGGACCCCCTTTCTCGGCGATGGTCTCCTGTACGTCAGCTCCGGGTATGTGATGGACAGAAACAAGCCAATTTACGCTATCAAACCTGGTGCTTCTGGGGACATCTCACTCGCCGAAGATCAATTGAGTAATGATTACATCCAATGGTCTCAGCCGAAAGCGGGTCCCTACATCCCATCACCGATCCACTACAAGGGGAGAATTTATGTCCTACTCGATGGTGGATTTCTGGCTTGCTACGATGCTTTGACGGGTGAGCAGGTCTATAAGAAAACTCGTCTGCGCAAGGGTGGAAACTACACTGCTTCGCCCTGGGCATACAACGATAAGATCTTCTGTCTTTCGGAAGACGGCGACACCACTGTCATTGAGGCGGGCCCCAAGTTTAAGATTGTGGGTGTGAACGATTTGGACGAGCTTTGCATGGCCTCGCCTGCGATAGTCGAAGGTAGTCTCTTCATAAGGACTGCTTCACGGTTATACCGAATTGACGGAGAATCTCTACCGACTCCATGACCGATGTTTCCGAAACCGATTCCTCGTTGGATACTCTCATCGACAGACTTCCGGCGTTGAAAGGACAGTTGGCGGGAGTTATCCAGGGGAAAGAGGAAACCCTAGAGATTCTGTTGGTCGCTTGGTTGGCTGGTGGATCTGTCCTCATCGAAGATGTTCCCGGTGTGGGTAAGACGACCCTTGCCAAAGCACTTAGTCTTCTACTCGACGCCGATTTCAAACGTGTGCAATTCACACCCGATCTTCTTCCGGCCGACATCCTCGGCGGCTCGGTTTACAACCCGAAGGATGGATCCTTTTATTTTCGACGGGGACCCATTTTTTGTAATGTCCTCCTCGCGGATGAGATCAACCGTGCCTCGCCACGAACGCAGTCGGCGCTTCTCGAGGCTATGAGCGAACAACAGACATCGATCGAAGGGACAACCCACCCGTTGCCATCGCCTTTTTTTGTCCTGGCGACCCAAAATCCGATCGAGTTTCATGGGACCTACCCTCTGCCCGAGGCCCAACTCGATCGATTTCTCGCGCGCATCCAAATCGGCTATCCCGACAGCGACGTGGAAGTGTCGATTTTATATGCCCAACAAGAGAAACATCCGGTGGATGGGCTCGAACCGGTTTTCAACGCGACCGAATGCATCGCTCTCCAGCAATCGGTTCGGAAGGTCCGGGTCGACCCGAGCCTTGCAGAATACATTGTCGCTATTGTCGGGGCCACGAGGGATGACTCCCGCCTGGAGCTCGGCAGTAGTCCGCGTGGTTCTCTCATGTTGTTCAGGGCCTGTCAGGCGCGTGCTTTGCTTCAAACGAGGGACTACATCCTCCCCGACGATGTTCAGGCGCTCGCGGTTTCAGTCCTAGCCCACCGTCTCGCACTATCGACCAAAACCCGCTACAGCGGCGTGGATGGTGTGAGCATAGTCAACGAGATCCTTCAATCGATTCCGATCCCCTCTTAGTTCCGAGTTTCCTCGTCCTTCCGTTTTCCTCCTCATCGTCGGTTTGCCAACTACCCAATTGGAAGCATTCAGTTAAACTCTACTTTCATTACACAGGGGGGAAGTCGGATATCTCCAATTGAAGACGGGAGTGAGATTCGACTCGAAGAACTAACCAATCAATGAGTGAGCAACAACAACTTCTTTTCGAAAACGCTTTGACCCTTCCGCCCAAGGCAATTGCACCTGTTCTCCCTCATCAGTGGCTCGATCCGCCGGAGGAACCGAAGCCGACCAAGCACGAGAAACGGGCCAAGGCGAATGGGAAAGAATACCCGGTCCGCCCCTCGCACCGTCTGGCCCTCGAACGAGCCCTCGATTCGTACCGATTGAAACTGCATGGTTACCAGTTGGAGACCGCCTATTATCGATACACTGGACTGAGCCACACCATTCGGATTCGAGACCGGAAAGTGTTCGTTCGGATCAGCCACTATTTCGAGGACCAACCGGAACGCGTTGTCGAGGCGGTTGGCCACATCCTCCTCCGAAAACTGCTGAGCATGCGTCCCCTCAAAAAGGAAGTGGAACTTTGCAGAGCGGCTGAACAGGAACTCGAAGATCGGGTTCCGCATCGACCATCGAAGAAAGTCGACCCGGAAGAAGGCAACCGTCATTTCGTGGCGGGTGAAGGAAAAGTCCATGACTTACACGAGATGAAGGCGCGGCTTTGCGAGCGGTATTTCTCAGGGCAATGTGCGGATGTTCCTGTTTTCTGGACCGCCAAACGGGTTCGAGGTTATTGGGGCAAATATTTTCAGAATCCGACGCGGATTGTCATCAACCGCCGTCTCGATTCTCCAAGAGTCCCCGGGTATGTGGTTGAATCGGTGCTCTACCACGAGATACTGCATCATGTTCTTGGAATCCCTGTAGTCAACGGCCGACGGAGACCCCATTCTCGCAAATTCCGAGAGGCTGAGAGGCGTTACCCGCTGTTCAAAGAGGCTGAGCTCTTTCTCAAGGAGTTCTGATATCCCCCTCAGAACGCTAGGTTTATGCGGAGAACGTCTGAGTAGCGACGCGGTTTTGAACAAAACCAATTGACGGTATCGGGTTTGCGACGTATATTGGTGACAATAAATGCAGGAAAGGGTAAAAGCACAATGGCGACCACAACCGAAGAGAATGGCAAACACTCCGCGATCGATCTAGCGATCACACAGATTGAAAGAAGTTATGGGAAGGGTGCGATCATGCGGATGGGCGATTCCGTCTACGTCAAAGTCCCCACGATCAGCACCGGATCGATCTCCCTGGATAACGCGCTCGGGATCGGCGGCATCCCGAGGGGGAGGGTGATCGAAATCTACGGTCCGGAATCTTCTGGAAAGACGACTCTCGCGCTCCACATCATCGCGGAAGCGCAGAAAGCGGGTGGACAAGTCGCCTTCATCGACGCGGAGCACGCGCTTGATGTGAAGTACGCGGAGAAACTCGGAGTCGATGTGGAGGAACTCTTGGTTTCCCAACCGGATACCGGCGAACAAGCGCTCGACATCGCCGAGACCCTTATTCGGACCAACGCTCTTGATGTTTTGGTGATCGACTCGGTCGCGGCATTGGTGCCGAAAGCCGAGATCGATGGTGATATGGGCGATTCCCATGTCGGATTGCAGGCGCGTCTCATGTCGCAAGCGATGCGGAAACTGACCGCAGTCCTCAATCGTTCGAAAACCTCGGCCATCTTTATCAACCAGATTCGCGAGAAGATCGGGGTCATGTTTGGAAGTCCGGAAACCACACCTGGCGGTCGTGCCCTGAAGTTCTATTCGAGCGTTCGCATGGATATCCGGCGCATCGCCAGCATTAAAGACAAGACCGATAATATCGGCAATCGAGCCAAGGTGAAGGTGGTCAAAAACAAGATGGCCCCACCGTTCCGCGAGGCCGAATTCGATATCATGTTCGGGGAAGGGATCTCGAAGGAGGGAGACTTGCTCGATCTGGGTGTGATTCAAGGGGTGGTCGAGAAGAGTGGCACATGGTTCACGTATGGCGATGAGCGTCTCGGCCAGGGTCGAGAAAATGCGAAACGATACCTCAGAGAGAACCCGGATATCCGGGATCAAGTCGAACACGAACTCCGAGTGGGGCTCGGGTTGCTTGCCGAGGATGTGCCAGTTTCCGAGGCGGAGCCCGAGTCGGTGGGCGAAGAGGCCTAGAGTTCCATCGTTGGCCACTAAGCGTCATCTACATTGAATCCCGGAATTCCGTGGAGACCTTGGAAAACGTGGAAGAGGGTCGATTTCAATCTCTTCCATGATTCCAGGTTTCTGCAGATCCCCTAACGTGAATGGCCTAATCTGACGAAGATTGGAATATGAGCCTCAATGCCATCGAAGCCCTCGGCTATTTCCTTCAACACCTCGTCGGCTCCAAAGGAGCCAGCAAACACACGCTTTCGGCGTACCGGCGCGACCTCCACCAGTTTTTCGCTTCGATCACCGGTGAGGAAGCGTTCGACCCTGAGGAACACCTACAGGAGATCGATGTTTCAAATATCACTCCACTCCAGATCAAAGGATTTATTTCGGAATTAAGTGGCAAAGGATTGGACTCTCGATCCATCAATCGCAAACTCTCCGCAGTCAAAGGTTTTTTCAGGTTCTGTGTGGCGCAGGAATTGATCGATGAGAATCCCTCGGCGGGAATCAAAGGACTCAAACAAGCAATTCGCCAACCTAGGTTCCTCCCACTCGATGAGATGAACCTTCTCCTAGATGGATCGGAACTTCCGTTGAGAGACCAGGCGATCCTCGAGATTCTTTACTCAACTGGCATGCGCGTCAGTTCATTGGTGGGACTCAACATCGGGGATTTTGATCGACACCTCCAGCTGCTTCGTATCCTTTCCAAAGGTAACAAAGAACAGCTGGTCCCCATTGGAATCCCGGCAATCGGAGCACTCGAGAACTATTTGGCGGAGCGACCCGATCCTAACCCTAATGAACCCATCTTCCTGAATCGGACGGGGGATCGGCTGAGTGTGCGCAGCGTGCAAAGGCTCTGCAGGAGAATGGGGCTCCAACTCGGGATCGGAAAAGTGACCCCCCACACGCTCAGACATAGCTTCGCCACCCACCTATTGGAGGAAGGGGCGGATTTGCGGTCCATACAAGAACTTCTAGGTCATGAATCACTGAAAACTACCCAAAAATACACTCATGTCACCTTCCGCCGACTCCAACAAGCCTATACCTCCGCACACCCATTAGCCGACGACGAAGGGTGAGGTTTGTCTCTATGTACCGGCCCGATTCCGTGGTATGGTCCACCTTTGTGCCTGAACAATCTATCATTGGGGCCTACAACACGTAAACACTCGGAAGGACTGATACATGGCGAATTGGGTTGAACTCATTAATCGTAAAAAAGAGGGAGATTTCCTTGAATCGGAAGAAATTGAGGAGTTTCTCGGCGCGTTCCTCCGTGACGAAATCATCCCGGAGCAAGCCTCGGCCTTCTTGATGGCCGCCGTCCTCAACGGTTTGGACGACGAGGAGACGGAAACTTTTACTAAGACCCTGATTTCCTCTGGACAGGTGCTCGGTTTCAAAGATTTGGGATACCCCGCTGTTGACCTAGCCGAAACAGGTGGAGTCGGGGGGAACGGTGCACTCGTGGCGATCCCGATTGCCGCTTCTTACGGAGCCAAACTCCCGATTATCGGTGAAAGGTCGCTTGGTGTCTTCGGCGGACTTCTCGACCGTTTGGAAACCATCCCCGGGTTTCGTACCGACATCGGCCTTTCGGAATTCCAGGATATGGTCAGGTCTTTCGGAGTTGCCATCGCGGGCCAAACCCCCGAACTAGCTCCGAATGAAATCAAGATGAGTCAACTCAGAGCAAATACGGGTTCGCTTGGAGGCACCGAATTAACCACCGCCAGCCTCCTCTCAGTTAAGGCTGCCGCCGGAGTTCGCGGTCTTGTCGTTGAAATCGCTTGTGGTTCAGGTGGACTCGTTTCCGATCCTAAAGACGCTCGGGGATTGGCCGATTGTCTCACTTCGATTGGCGAACGGCTTGGAATTCAACTGACCGGATGTATTACCAACCGTGAGAATCCTCTTGGCCGTGGAATTGGCGACGTTCTCGAACTGAACCAAGCGATCGATACCCTGCAGGGTGGAGGCCCGGAAGACTACAAAGAAGTCGCGCTCGATCTCGCCGCTTCGCTCCTGATGATTGGTCAACTCGCAACCGATCACGCTCAGGGGTTAGAGTTGGCCAACAAAGCGATAAATGACCGTCGCGCTTTTGAAAAACTCAAGGAAATTGTCGCCCACCAAGGTGGAGATACCCTTGTCCTCGAAAACCCCGAGAACCTTCCGCGGAGCCAGAGCCAACGTGATATCCTGACCCAACGAGCCGGACATGTGAAAGCGATCGATTCGAAGCTGCTGGGCGAAGCCTGGATGCACTTAGGTGGCAGCCGCTCAAAGAGAGGCGACTCATGCGACCACCGGGTGGGAGTCGAAATTCACAAGAAAGTCGGCGATTCTGTTGCGAAGGGCGAACCCCTCGCCACGATTCACACTTCAGAAAGGTCGCAGGCCGAACAGGCTATCGAGGCGGTGGAAGAGGCTTATCTCCTATCGCCCGATCCGACAGAGAAACATCGCAACCTCATTGAAAACTTTGGACGCCATCGGTAGATTGAAAGTGGAAGACTTCCAGACAGTCTTCCGACACTTTCAGCCAAGGACATTTTTCATGCGGGAGACTTCCCACCAAAGACACACCATATTCGCAGGAGTCTTCGGATTTCTGCTTACTCTTTGTCTCTTTACACAGACAGCATCCGCCCAATTCTCCCTGATACCGATGGATGATTCTCAGTCAGACCATCTACGCGCATACGGGGTAGCATATTGGGCTTTGGGAGAGCCTCAAAGTTGGGTGGTCGAGTGGATCCTCAACTACCGCGGTGGGTCGTTCATTATTTACAACAGCGATGAAATCAAGAGGAAGTGTATTCTTGAGGGCGTGACCACCGAGACATTGACCCAGTCGGGGCGGGACTCCATTCTGCAACAGATCGATTCCTCGAACATCGAATTGGTGACTCTCGAAAAACCGCCCAAGGTTGCAGTCTATGCTCCCCCCAACCATGAACCATGGGACGATGCAGTAACCCTCGCACTCGAGTATTCAAAGATCCCCTATGACAAGATCTGGGACCCCGATGTGATTTCCGGGGATATCCGCAAATACGATTGGGTTCACTTGCACCATGAGGATTTTTCCGGGCAGTACGGGAAATTTTATCGCAGCTTCCGATCCGCACCCTGGTATCGGGAACGGGTTCGTCTCTACAAGCAGTCAGCTGCCGAGGCCGGTTTCGATACTGTGGCCGAACACAAACGTGCGGTCACCGTGCATATTGCCAACTACGTGAGTCAGGGTGGGTTCTTATTCGCGATGTGTTCCGCGTGTGACACGAGCGACATAGCCCTCGCCGCCGAGGGCGTCGATATCATCGAAGCCGAGATCGATGGGACTCCAAAGACTCCTGGGGCACAAGAAAAATTGCGCTATGACAACTGTCTGATGTTCGAAGATTTCGTACTCTACTCGGACCCAATGAGATACGAGTTCAGCAATCTCGACTGCGGCCCAACCGATGGGATGCCTCCTCTCTATCAGAATCCTAGATTCGGGCTGATCGAGTTTAGTGCGAAACACGATCCGGTCCCCTCCATGCTGACTCAATGTCATGTCGATGAAGTTCCCGAATTTCGAGGCCAGACTTCCGCCTTCCGAAAAGAGATGATCAAACAAGACGCGCGTGTATTGGGTGAATTCCAAGGAGAGGGAGCCGTCAAATACCTCCATCGGAATTTCGGTGAAGGGACGGTTACGTTTCTCGGGGGCCACGATCCTGAAGACTACGAACATATTGTGGGCGAGCCCCCAACCGACCTCTCTCTTCACAAGAATTCGCCGGGATACCGATTGATTCTTAACAACATCCTTTTCCCCGCAGCCAAGAAGAAACAGAGGGAGACCTAAAGAAGATTCCTTATGTTCTCGATTCTCTGGACCGGCCTTGTGGAAGGTTTTGTTGCGCTGGGAGCGAACAAATTTCGTTCGCTCTTGACCATGCTCGGGATCATCATCGGTGTCGGGGCGATTGTCGGTGTGGTCTCGATTGGAGATAGCGGGAAGCAGCGAGTTCTGAATGAAATCGAGGCGGTCGCGCAACCGACAACTCTGTGGTGTTTTCCCGAATGGACCGAGATCCAGAGGCTTGAGCAAGAGGGCAAGGCGTTTCGCTTTCTCCAGTATGAACAGTTCAAGGAACTCAGCCGCCGAGTGTCGGAGTATGGCACGATCACCACGCGCCAGAGCGACCGACAGCGTCTCCGGTTTAAAGACCGCGAGATGATCGGCTTCCTCTCCGGAATTACCCCAGACTATTTTGAGGCAACTGGCCTTGAACTTGCCGCCGGACGTTGGATGACCGAACGGGATGAGCGGAGGAGGGAACGAGTGTGTCTGATTGGCGAGGCAATCCAGAGCACACTCTTCGGGAAGGAGCCTGCTGTTGGACAAGTACTAAGAGCAGGAAAAGATCGGTACACCATAATCGGAGTCCTCTCACCCAAGGGAACGTCGTTTTTCGAAAACCGTTCTTACGATAACCGTATGTATGTTCCCTTGAACACCATTCGTTACCGAAACGCTTCCCACAAGGAGGTTCACTGGTTCATCGGTTATGCCAAGTCAATAGAGGTCCTTCCGCTCTTTCAGAGTAGCATCCACATGGGGCTTATCGAGGTCGGGATGCCCAACGGTTTCATGAGAACCCGGACTCTGCAGGAAGAGACTAAAGGATTTGAACGAATTTCGATGATTCTGAAGATCGTGGTTGCGGGGGTCTCTGGCATTAGCCTCTTCGTTGGCGGACTTGGGATCATGAACATCATGCTTGTGACAGTAAAAGAGCGAACACGCGAAATCGGTCTACGAAAGGCGATGGGGGCCACATCTGCGGGAATCAAATACCAGTTCTTCGTCGAGGCCATTCTCTTGAGCTCGTTGGGAGGGGTTCTTGGGGCAATCTTGGGGATCGTGGTCACCTACGGGGCAAACTCTATCACTGGATTTCCGACATTGATTTCTGGTGGATCAATCGTATTGGGCCTCTTCTTTTCCTTGATTACTGGTATAGCCTTCGGAATTTA
The DNA here is from genome assembly GCA_029261095.1 of Candidatus Omnitrophota bacterium. Lineage (GTDB taxonomy): Bacteria > Hinthialibacterota > Hinthialibacteria > OLB16 > OLB16 > JACKFH01. The sequence goes on from JAJDBZ010000254.1 coordinate 13,979, forward strand.
TCCCGCTCACCAGGCATCGTTACTCGACCCATCCGAGTCCCTCCGTTACGAATAACTCTCAAAAGCATCGCTGAGGCACCTTGCCCTCCGAGGCTTCCTTCCCTAAATTTGGATGATGCCAAAGGGAAACCCATCGATAGTTCCAATGAGTCGGGTTGCATCCCTATTCCAATTCGATGCTGAACATGCCCGGCATGGTTGTTTGGTGGGGATCGATGAGGCGGGACGGGGCCCATGGGCGGGTCCGGTTGTTGCGGCTGCTGTTTGCTTTCCTCCCGAATTGGATCCTGGCCTCCTCTGTTTGCTTGACGACTCGAAGAAATTGACTCCGATCCGCCGCGAAAAACTGGCGCATCAAATTGAAGACTGTGCCCTGGCCGCTGGAATCGGACAGGCATCCCCACGCGAAATCGACAAACTGAATATAGAGAAGGCCACGTTTCTTGCGATGAAAAGAGCATTGATCGATTCCGGAATTGTCCCTGACCGTCTCCTGGTTGATGGGCATCGGGATCCCGGTTTAGGTCTTCCAACAGAGTGTGTGGTTAAAGGCGATGGGTTGAGCGCCTCAATTGCAGCCGCATCGATTCTTGCCAAGACCTCGCGGGATCGCCAAATGGAAATCTTGGGGGGTGATCGCGACCCCTGGGGATTTGCCCGACATAAAGGGTATGGGACTCAATTACACCAACAGACTCTCTCGGTATTCGGAGTGTCCGAATACCATCGGAAGACATTCAAACCCGTGGCGAGGTGTCTGGATGTGATCGGTCCATCGGAAACCTTTCAGAAGATCAGCGACCGAGTTTATGGGTGTACCGATAGCGAAGAACTCGAGTCGATAGTCCCTCTCGTGGATCGAGCGATTTCGCATTTAGCCACCAGTGAGATATGGCTCCTCAGAGAGCATCTCGATCAGAAAGGAAAGGCTCTTTCTAAATCCCGTCCGCGGCGAAACCTCCGTAAAAGGGGGGCGGATTTCGAAGGAGTGGTCGACAAGTTTTTGTCGCAGAGGGGATACAAGATCTTGGAAAGGAATTACCATGGTGGGCAAGGAGAAATCGATTTGATTGCTCGCGATGGAGAAACACTGGTTTTTGTTGAAGTAAAAATGCGAAACGGAAGCGAATTCGGAACAGGACTCGAAGCCATCGATTCGAGAAAGAAGACCCGAATGGTAGCAACAGCTCTCGACTATCTCTCACATTTGGAACGCGAGGAAGATTGTCGTTTCGATGTTGTCGCGGTCGATAAGAAGGATTCAGGTACGATCGATGTGGAGCATTTCCCAAATGCCTTCACACCGGGAGAGGATTTTCTGTTGTGAGAATCGCTATTCTATCCGACATCCACGGGAATCTGGAATCGATGCAGGCTGTCCTCGATCATGCCGAAAAACAGGGCTATGATCGCCTGATATGCCTCGGAGACATCGTCGGATATGGAGCCAACCCCCAAGAATGCGTGGATGGAATTCGGGAAATAATCTCCAAACATCATGGCAAAGAGCTTGTGGTAAAAGGCAACCATGACGATGCCGCTTCGGGAGGCGGGGATGAGTACTTTAACGATCAGGCCCAGCGAGCGATTCGTTGGACCGCGGACCAACTTACCGATGAATCTTTGAGTTGGCTGCGAGACTTGGGTATGGAATTCTCCTTCGATCCGGATTACTACCTGGTTCATGCGTCGCCCTATGAGCCGGAGAACTGGCATTACGTTGTCAACATGGGTGACGCCCAATCCGCATTCGAAAATTTCGATGAAAAAGTTGCCTTCATTGGCCACTCCCATGTCCCTTTCTTTGTCTCGGTTGAAGAGGGCGATGAGCAGGTCCAGATTCATCAAGCCGAATCAATTCAATTCGAAGATGGTTCACGATACCTGACGAATGTCGGGAGCGTGGGCCAACCGCGGGATGGAGATCCCCGAGCTTGTTACGTCATTTTCAATCTCGAAGAAAATCGAATCGACCGTTATCGGGTTGAATACGATGTCGATCAAGCATCCCGTAAAATCATCGAGGCGGGGTTGCCCGAATTCCTTGCCACGCGTCTTCACAAAGGCCGGTGAGTCGTACGCCTCCAGCGTTCGACAAGATTCTGTTTTGCATCGCGATTCTCGTGGGGTTGGCTCGGTTCATAAGTTTGGACCAGGAAAGTTTGTGGCTGGATGAGGCCAAAGGGGCCGCATTCGCGTTCTCATCTCTGTCGGAATGGTGGGAAGAGATTCCTCACCATCAGGCGCCTCCCGGCCATTTCATCATTCTCAAAGCGATGGGCGCCTTGGGTAGAAGCGAGTACCTGCTTCGATTTCCCTCGGCCCTGGCGGGTTGGGTCTGCATCTTCTTAGTTTGGAGCATTGCAAAAGGACTCCATTGTCCTCTTCCAGGGTTACCCGCGCTCCTGTTTGCCGCTTCCCCTCTGTTTTTCAATTTTTCTCAGGAGGCCCGGTGTTACACACTTTGGACTGTTGCTGAATTGGCGGTCTGGTCTTCCCTCATCCGTTGGAAGGACAATCCCAACCATCGTCTGGATGCATTGCTGTGCGGTTTGTTGCTCCCACTCCCACTTCTCATTCACTACCATGCACTCTGGTTTCTCGTTGGAAGAGTTCCACTCATTTTTCTTCTGTTGAGGGGGACAGGATGGAATGTACGATCTCATTTCCTACTGGCTGCCTCATGGACTGCTCTTCTTGCTTTCCCATGGCTCGTGCACCAGGTTCTCTCCATGCCTCCACCCAATCCGAATGTCATCACTGAAGTTGGAGACCTGTCGCTTGCTTTTTGGACGCGCAAGGCCGGTGAATTCTTCGGACTCGACTATCCGGTTAGGGTGCTGGGGTGGATCCTATTGTTGGGTTGTGTTTATGGTGGGGTTCAGGGTGTTCGCGCGACCTTCGAGAAACGGATGCAAGTTCTAATCTTGCTCAGTCTCCTTATCCCTCCCCTACTCATATTAGGATCCACTGTTTTGAGTGACCGCTACCTCGCGGTTCGACATCTGCTGCCTCTTCTTCCAGTCCTGTTGATCCTTCTTTCTTATTGTTTTCTCCCCATTTCTCGATCAACCCTCACAACCGTCAAGTGGACCCCGTGCGTGATAGGGTTGGCCCTGGTGGTCTATGGGTTTGGCCAGATCTCCAAAACATTCCGTGAGGTGGATCGCCCACCATGGCGGGAGATTTCCGCATTTCTTTCGAACTGGAATACACCTGGGAAAAGAGTCCAATTGATGGGTGATAATGTCAGTGTGATTGTTGTTTATCGCGATTTTTTTTATGTGCCGGTTGGAGATTTAGAAGTTGGTTTCCCCTCTTCTGGAGAGATTGAAAGGGGGGAGATAGGAGGCCTCCTCCTATCCGGTGAGACAGAAGAAACGGTTTCGATTCGGCGCCAATTGAATCTATTGGACAGGAAACCTCTTAGAGAGTGGACGAGTTCCCGGATATCCAAGATTGGTCTTTACCCTGCCGATTCCGATCTCCTGGATTTATTGAAGGAGAGCGTACATGAGAAGGTTGGTTCCCATCCGTAACGCTTCCAATCGCTTTTCTGGCGGGTTGTTATGGACTTCAGGATTTTCCCAACCGTTTCCGATATCGCTGTTCCAACTGTAGAACACGGCTAACCGTCCCCCCACATAGATTCCGAAGCCTTTCGGAGGTTCGTTTTCATCGTGGCGATGCACTTGCGGGATTCCATTGGGAAAATCGAAGAACGAATGGTACACAGGGTGGTCGTTTGGTAGCACCACTAACGGACTTTCAGGCAAAATCTTTGCGATCTCGCGACGAAAGGCCAGATTGATCGAATTGCCGCTCCGCTCGGGACCGTTATCGTTGACTACAAGAAAGCCACCTCGTTCGAGATAAGACCGGAGTGCAGCAGTTTCGTCATCTTGCAAACGAATTTCCCCATGGCCGGTAAGGTAAAGGACAGGGTAATTGTTCAAGTTTGGGTCAAGAAGCGAAACCGTCCCATCCACAGAAACCCACTGAGCGCCTGACTGCTGTGTGGCGAACTCCGCCAGGTTTGGAAGGGCAGTCGGGTCGGTGTAGTAATCTCCTCCGTAGTATTGCACTTGGGCAATCGTCAGCACTTCTTCGGAATGACTTGAATCACTCACCCCAAACAGAATGGATAAAGCGACAATGAGCAGGACGATTATTCGGATCCGCATCTTTAGACTCCCAAAATTCTCGCCAATTCATCGGAGGGAATCGTGGTACGATTATCCCCATTTCGCTCGAGTTCATGGACCAAGTCTACAATCTTCTCATTGAATGGAGCCGTCTTTCCATGGTCCGTTGCCAACCGAACGATTTCGCCATTCAAATAATCAATTTCTGTCGATTTACCCCGAACACGGCTCTGCCAAGTGGAACTCTGAACATCCTCATAGGGTTTAATCAATAGATTCATCACCATGCTCGCGAACCAACCCGGGGTCTTCAGCAGCCACATCAGTTTGGGTGGATCGACCTTGGGAATCGGTTCCATGTCGATCTTTGCCGCTTTCAGTATCTCCATCCCCTCTCCCATCAAGGCTCGAGAAATACGGCGTGTGGCTGGATCTCTCAGTCCCTCGAAAAGAGTGCCGCCAGTCAGCGCGCTGGACCCATTGTTCAAATTGATAATCAATTTCGTCCAAAGGATTCCCCTCACGTTCTTGTGAAATCTTGTGGCGATACCCGATTCTTCCAGAAGTTGGGCGGCCGCCTGGGCGCTCTCATTGGTCGACTCGGTTTCGTCGAAAATCACCGACTCGGTTGCGGTCAGAGTGACCTCACCCGGATTGACATAGAGGGAGTTAAACAGAACCACAGATTCGATCGCACGCCCTGGGCCCAGAAGTTTTTCAACCGCATCCCGGTTGTGAACCCCGTTTTGGAGGAGAACGATAGGAACTTCTTTGGAAAGGACCGAAGCGATCTCGTTGAGCAGGTTTTCCGTGTCCTGGCTCTTTACGCATAGGAAAACGAGATCGCAATCTTCAATTGCCTGTTTTGCATTGTCAGTAACCGCCAACCCACCTGCGTTGCCATCCTCGATAAGGCGCGCGGCTACATGGAAATCTCCCTGATAACCCCGGATACGAAGCCCATTCTCGAGGAAGTGGTCCCGTTGATGATCTCGACAAAGGAGTGTAACCGGGTGTTCTCTGGCAATCATCCCGCCGACGTATCCCCCCACCGCGCCCGCGCCCAGGACAGATGTTTTTAAAGTTTTGTTTTGGATTTTTTCGGTTAGAGTCATGGTTTGCTGAATACTGTTCATAGTTTGATCGAATTATCGGAACACACGGCGTTTTTGGCTAGATTGTCATAGATTCACGATGGAAATGGGAAATCGACATTCAATCTGGATCGATCCGGATTATGAATTCTCCGGGAGCTGTCCAATGGAGTCGTTCACGGGCAAGTTTCTCGGCTTCGAACTGTTCTTCCTGAGGGGTCATTTCATTGACAGAAAAATCGCGTATTTGGCGCACGAGATCCACCATATCTTCCTCTGTGCGGGCCACTTCGTGTGTCAGGTTCTTGACCCCACCATGGTTGGAAAGTAGGAGGAAACCCAACACAATCGACAGGGTTGTCAGAACGGTAAGAAAAAAGATTTCAATACTCGATTTTGCTCGTTGTTGATTCTTCCCCATGCTCAATCCCCAAGCTCCTTCCCGTATCTGCGGAGGCGCTATAGTCAAAGAATACATATAAATGAGCCGAGAGGCAACTCATAACACTTATAATGAAGAATCAAGCAAAAAGGCCCATCCCCAATAAGGGATGGGCCTTTCGATGTGACAACTGTTTCAACTGGTATGGCTAATTTCCGCCACGGTCATCGTTCTCGTCGTCTCCGGGGGGTGCACTTAGAGTTTCACCGTCATCCCCATCGCCACCGGAATTTCCGATGCCGCCGGAACGACCCTTGATTGCTCCAGCATTACTATTGCCGCCCCCAGCCGGTTGGACGCTGACCCCGCCTGAGGGGTCGATATCGGCACTCTCTCCTTCGCCCACACCGGACAAACGCGTCCTTCGGAAGTTTAAAAGATCGATATTCCCACGGGTTACATTAAAATTTACTTGGGGGGTCTTGTTCTCCCACTGGACATTCGTTGCGAATTGGGTCCCACGGACCGCTGCGACCACTGTGGGTGTCTGCACTTCAAACCGTTCGCTTTGAGTGTTGATCTTACGAACATTGCAAATGACCCGTCCCTGGCCAACACCAATCTCAACCGTTTCACCCTGAGAGTTGACATCTGCAAAGAGGTTCGCGATTTTGACTTTGCTCTTGGCATCAACCTCTACTGTGGAACGTTCGGGGTGAACTCCATCCAGAGCACCCGCTCGTCCTTCAATTTCCAGTGTGGCGCGTGAGGAGGGCCCAGTCAGTAATACATCGCCGGTTGTCAGTCGGGTGACCCCTACCTCTACCGGGCTCAGTTTCTTGACCCCTTCTTTCATAAAGGCTACCCGACCATTTGCGGACGATACCAACGCGGTCAGGGATTCTCCGACCGCGTCACCGATGAACAGCGAAGATATCGATAGCGCGACGGTCAGGACGATCTGAGTTTTGCTCAAACTAATAGGTTTCATGAAGCCATACTCCTTTCAAGTGAGCGACAAGACCACATGGTGTAGGTGTTGGTCTCCGGTTGAAAATCTGATCGAGTCGCACGAAATTTCCACTGTCTTACAGCCTGTCTCCTATAAGACTATCAAATCAGACAACATTTTGCAGCCTTTTTGCCCAACCCATTACAATAGCCTATCTACTCTGGCTCCAGGAGAACTGGTTTGGCTTCAAAGGCGGTTCTTTATCGAGATGCCGAAACGTCCGGCCTGTTGTCAATCGCCGCCCTGGATTGGATAATATGTGGATCTATGCCCGTGTGGAGACACGGCCCTCGGTTGATGCGACTTATTGTGATTCACGAATTTTTATTATCAGTTGTGGAGTGAAGGAATGCATGTTTTATGTAAAGGGAAACTCCGGATCGGTCGGACGATCCTGTGTGGTATTCTGGTTGTTTATTCGGTGCAGGCCTCGGGCTCTCCAAAGGAAACCGCTTTACAGGATCTCATCCAAAGCCTCGAATTTCTCGAAGCCAGCCCCGATAAGATCGAGGCGATTCAAAAGGAGATCCAATCGAGACAGTCCCATCCATCACCGTCAAATTCCAACGCGGGAGCTGAGATCGAGGAACTCCAAACCAAGATCCTCGAGATCGAGCGACGACAGGAATCCATTCTTGAACGAATTGAGACTCTCAAAAGCGCCCAAGAAATTCTGTCAACTCTAGATTCAGGCAACAGAAAAGAACCTATTTCGGAACCGCTAAAAATTGCTTCCGATCCCTCGGTGGATTTTGGAAGAGACATCAAGCCGATACTATCCAACAAGTGTTACGCCTGCCATGGACCCGACTCCAACCAACGCAAAGCGGGGCTGCGTTTCGACAAGAAAGACGAGGCA
>JAJDBZ010000255.1 GCA_029261095.1 Candidatus Omnitrophota bacterium
GAATCATCCCTATCACCTTCTTGACCCAGGGGCCTATCCCTGGCCCTTCTTCTACGGTTTGGACATTGCCCGAGACCTGGAACTCTTTCCGACTCAAGAAGGGGCTGTCATTCTGGACGGCTTCGATGGCATCCATCCGGTCCCCTGGAATGTAGAGGGTAACTCGGTGTTTTTCGCGACGAACCGCCTCTCGGTGGACGACCCCTCTTATGTTCAACTATTCGGTTTGCCCTATGTGACTTATGGGGTAGACGATCCAACCACGCCGGAGATCAATGAGGGGGACCCCGATGTCATCGGTGTCGATGCGGCATCGATATTCACCGATCTCGAATTCTCGGCAGGGTGCGGATTTGGATTGTATACCATGGACAAGTACGGCGGTGTCTTTGCACTCGGGACTGCACGAAAGGAAGAATCCCAGGTGTCTTACCACACACCGGGTTCACCTTACTTCTTCCCTTATCTCCTCGCCGAGGATTTAGAATTTTATTCTCTGGACGAATCGTCCTTTGAAACAACTTTCAACTTCTGCGAAACATGCTTTAACGTTTACGACTACTTCTGAGAATGAAACGGCGATGGCCTTGCGGCAACCCGCCGAGGCCATCGCCTGTCTGCACAAAGACTGAAACCTTGCGACTTCGACATTCCGCTTGGACTTGAATGGTGGACAATCCCTCAGGTTGCACGCGGGATTCACCAGGAAGATCTGGACCTCGGCCTCTTTCGCGAATTGGATCATCCCTCAGAGGTCATGACTGAATCCCCCGATCACATGGGCGTACCAGATGGCTCTTCAGGTCTTGTAACCCATAGCCCTATGACCGGCGCGGTAGGCTCAACAAAGCCGTAGACTCCATCATCTAAAGGGCAATCGCTCGCTGCGAGGATTCAACATAGAGGTCTTCAATTTCTTCCGCGAATCGCTCTGCTATTTTGCGACGCTGCAACTTGAGCGTCGGCGTGACGAGTCCATTCTCAGGTGAGAAGGGTTCGGCGATCAGCGTAAAGCGCTTTATCCGCTCGAAGTCAGAGAGGTTTAACATCAGGCGTTTGAGTTCTTTCCGCAGCAAGTCGGCGACTTGTGGATTATCGATTGATGGTGTCTCAGTCAGACCAAGACGCTGACCCACGGCGACGAGATCCGGGACTACGAGTGCCGTCACATAGCGTCGGCCATGGCCGATGGCGCAGACATTGCACACCAGTGGCGTATGACTCAAGGTGTTCTCGACCGCTTGAGGCGCGATGTTCTTTCCGGTAGTGAGTACCAGAATCTCACGCTTGCGGTCAATGATGGTCAGGTACCCACCGGCATCGAGTGTGCCGATGTCACCGGTATGGTACCAACCTTCACAGTCAATGGCCTCGTCAGTTGCTTCTGGTCTCTGCCAATAGCCTTTCATCACGATCGGACCACGGACCAAGATTTCGCCATCTGGCGCAAGCTTCAGTTCTACTCCAGGAACTGCCTGTCCAACCGTTCCGAGCTTCATCGCGCGAGGCCATGTGATTGCCGCGGTGCCGGTGAGTTCCGTGGCACCGTATCCTTCGAAGACTGGGATGCCGAGGCCCCAGAAAAACTCAATACTCTGTCGATTGCTGTTGGCCCCGCCGGTGATCAGAAACGCCATATGCCCGCCCAGCTTGGCCCGGATTTGTTGCAGCACCAATCGGTCGAGCAGCGTTCCCACCAATCCCAGCCGGGCTGTCTTGACTGCTCCGCCCTCGTCGATTGCATGGAGTCGTCGAGCGCGGCAGTGACTGACAGCCCACTTTGCCAGACCGCGCATCACTCGTCCCTTGGTTTCAATGGCCTCCAAGGCACGTTCCATGAATTTGTCGAGAAGATGGGGAACGGTGGGAAAAGCGGCCGGTGCCACTTCAATCAGATTGCCAGGTATTCTTTCGCGCTGTTGCTCGGCGATCGCCAACACTCCGCCAGAAAGTAAAGTCGCCGGCACGGTTGTGTTTCGCGCCATCACATGTGCCAGCGGAAGGTGAAGCAGTGCGACTTGTCTTCCCTCGGGTAACCCCTCGGGTAACATTTGAGCGATCGTCCGTCCCGCGTTAAATACGACGTTGCTGTGGGTAAGCATCACTCCTTTTGGCTCGCCAGTTGTGCCGCTTGTGTAAAATAGTGCCGAGAGGTCGTCTGGTTGCAATGCAGGTGCGCGCAAACGACCTTCGATCTCGGGATAGTCCTCCAACGCTCGCTCTCCTTCTTTGAGCAGTTCGGCGAACGACTGGCCGAGCTTGCCGCTATCGACAGACAAAGTCAGGAACCCTTCCTCCGCAATACCGGCGGCTTCTACCATTCCCTCAAGTCGCCTTTGGTTGGAAAGGATTGCCTTAGCTTCGGCATCGCGCAGAAGCACCACGGCTTGTGAGGGACTGAGTGTATGGTAGACCGTAGTCGTCACGGCGCCGATTAGCTGAGTAGCGAGATCGCAGATAATCCAAGGCCAACTATTGTCGAGCCATATCGCTACTCTGTCGCCGGCCTCGATGCCGCGATGGGTGAGCGCCACTGCACAGGCAAAGACTCGATGTTCGAGTTCGAGGTAAGAGATTTCTTGCCAACCCCCATCTTCTTTCCAGCGCAGCGCGGGCCGCGTGGCGAATCGATTGGTTGCGTCGAGGAAACGGTGCGCGTAGGTTGGCCCCACCGCAGCGTTTCGGACTTCTGGTAGAGAGACTTCATCATTGATTACGCTCATACCAAGGACCGATCCTTAGCGAGAATTGTGTTGGTGTTCGTGCAGTGACTCATTTTGTCCGCCAATTAATCATGATACTGTCGGAGCGATTCCCTGTTGGGCTCATACAATCCATCGCCAACTTTAGAATTTAAGCATCGGAACCGTCGGCCAGATATCCGTAGGATTTTTTTTAGTTGTCCCTTCCGAAAATCTATCCCGAATTAAGAACGGGTTAATAATTCCATCCGACTTGTTCTAATGACGCGATCCGGATTTGATAATCTCTTTCCTACCTGATCACAAACGGGTTGTCATCCACCTTCTGGAGGCCGTCCGGCCTTGCGAGCCTGTTTCCGCCCCGCTGAAGAAGGAAGCACTCTTCAGGGTGATTGGAATGTATATCCTTTGATTCCGGGTAGCCAATCTGAAAATACGAATGGCTTTCCCAGCCCTGCATAGTGGGTTTGGACCCAGTGTTTTCTGTGAAATTAGAGAGAATAATTAACAACAACATTCTTCGTCATACTTCAAGACTGGGACCACTAACTCCAGGATCAACACTTCAATCGCCCTGGTAGACGATGAATTGCCTCAGGGAAGACTCTGGTAGATAATACTCGCGTTGGAGTCTTGAGTTTCAGAGCATGCTGTCATGAGAAAATGCCCGCGTTGGTCGCGGGAAGGCCGGATCGGAAACACCGGAAATCACATGCCGCCAGACACGAATCAATGGGAGGTTGTCATGAAACAAGAATCGCAAACAAAACAAACACAACTTGAAACTTCGGCGTCACGCCGCGATTTCATGAGATCCGGTGGCGCGCTGGCTGCCACTTTTGCCCTCGGAAATGCCAGTTTACCTAAGGCATACGCCGGCGAGGATAACACTATCCGACTCGCCCTCATCGGTGCGGGCGGCCGTGGCAACGGAGCTGTGGCCAACGCTCTGAACACACGCGATCAAGGTCCCATCAATCTGTATGCTGTGGCCGATCTCCATGAAAACAAAATCGAGGATTCGTTAAAGGCGCTCAAGGAGCTGCACGAAGACAGCATCGATGTGACTCCAGATCGAAAGTTCCTCGGGTTTGAAGCGTACAAGAGCGCGATCGACACACTTCGTCCCGGCGACGTCGCTCTCTGTACCACGCGGGCGTACATCCGGCCTGTGCACGTTGAGTACGCTGTGAGAAAAGGGATCAACGTCTTCATGGAGAAACCATTCGCGCCGGATCCGGCCGGCCTCCACCGGATGCTGCGCGCTGGTGAAGAAGCGGACAAGAAGGGCGTGAAGATCGCCGCGGGTCTCCAGTGTCGCCATTCCCCCGCCCGGGCCGCCCTCATCGATAAGATCCAAGCTGGCGAGATGGGTGAGATCTCCTACATCCGCGCCAACCGTCTCGCTGGCCGCCGCTGGATGCCCAGCCAACGCGAGGAATCTAATGATTTCATTGAGCAACTACTCTTCGGGAGGGTGAACCTGTATTGGGTGGGCTCCGGACATATGGTCGACAACCTCATCCACCAGATCGATGAGTGTTGTTGGCTCATGGACTCTTGGCCGGTTTCTTGCCACGGGATGGGAGGACGCGAGGTGGGAAGCGACGATCACGGACAAAACCTCGACACCTACTCGATGGAATTCTCCTTCCCCAACGGCAAGAAGGCGTTTTGCGGGTTCCGCCGGGCGGAAGGGGGCCATAACGAGTTCGCTACGTTTGTCCACGGCACCGAAAAGGCCGGTCAGTTCTCCGGGAATATTCACGACGCCACAGTCCACATGTTCAAAGATCATCGCATTTCCGAGGACAATATCGCTTGGTCGCCGACACCCGATGCACACAACCCGTGGGACTACGAATGGATTGCCTTCATCGACAGTATCCGCAACAACAAGCCGCACAACGAGGCACAGCGAGCCGTGTATGCCGACTACGCTTCCCTCATGGCGCGCGCCGCCGCCCATGCCAACCGGATTGTAACTTGGGAAGAAGTCACCAGCTCCAAATTCCAGTTCTGTGACTCTCTCGATGGTCTTGATTACGACAGCCCGCCCCCAGTCAAGGCCGACGATGAGGGCTACTTCCCCGCACCGGTCGCGGGCGAATGGAGGGAGCTCTAAGGCGTGCGGTAACTGTCAAGGGCAAATGGAACCTGTCGTTCCCGAATACATTCCCCAAGTTGAGAGTGGACATCGCCTAGAAGCTATAAACGGGCCGTCTTCCGGAAACGACCTGCCATTCGTCCACACAATAAAGACCCGACTTCACTTCGCCACCAAGCTGAACGATGTCTCCCGTCGACCGGGTGCCGTTCGTGGCCGAATAGTTGACGTACCCAATACGATTGGGACAAGGTGGAACCTCTCCCTCATAGGGCCACTGATCGTTGTGTTGAAATCCCTCGCGACCGTCTGTGGCGTAACTGTAGACTGCGTAGGCATGGATTAAAGGTGGAGGAAACAGGAGCAGAGTTCGGGGGGCTCGACCAGTTGAACCCATCTCAAACCAGCGGACTTCTCCCCCGCCCAAACCAACACTCCCTGTGTTGAAGAGATCCTCGGGAAGATCAGTCAGATAGGTGAGAGGAGTGGTCAGCTGGAAAAGACCACTATCCTCCAAGCCCAAGTCCGAAGGATCGTGGTCGGGGGGATACATTCCCCAATCCAAAAAGTAGGTTTCCATCCCGATTGAAACAGTTCGTAGATCCGCTTTGACACGGACAACCTTGGCACGAAGTTGAGCTTCGAGAAAATTGGGTAAGGCGATTGCGATGAGGATTAGGATGATGGCGATAACGATCAACAACTCGATGAGCGTAAATCCCGATCTTCTCATCACAACTTTATTCCTTTCCGAAACCACTTGAAAACGAGCCTATTGGATGGAAACTGTAGTCTTCAAAAAGGGGGCAGGCCCGATAGCCTGCCCCCCGATAAAAAAACATTCATTGAGCGACATCGCAATCTGAGACGGATTTAAAATGTATCCCAGTCCATCAATTCCCAGTTTTCGACACCCGAGATCTCCTGGGTCGTTCCCAACTCTTGAGCTCCGACGTCGACCAAACCGCTCGGTCGAAGGTCACCATCAATGTCGCTTGCACCAGCACCACTCGCTGCGTAAGCCGCATCATCACCCGCATCAGTCAAGGAGGTGTTGAGCGGTAGAAACGGTGTTCCAGGTAGCACTTCGCCAGGATTCGCTGGCGGCGTGAGGACCGTGCTCACGAAGATTGGGTTGAGACTCATTGTGCCCACCTCGGAATGGGCATCAGCAGTGGTAGCGTCTGCAAGACCAAACAAGTTGTTGTTGATAAGATTCACATCGGTGAATGATTGAGAAGTGAATCCAGGATCGCTGGGGATACCAGAACCAAAGGCATTCCCAAGAGGCGCGGTGTCCGAGCCGTAAATGATGTTGTTTGCAATGATGATTTCCGGATGTCGAATCGGGAGTCCCGGCATTCCGAATCCATCGCCATCATCCGGCCAGGGTGTCTGATCGGGAGCGGCCATTTCAGGATCATCACCAATGCAATAGTTCACGTTGATGATTTTGTTTGTTGGTCCCAATGATTGGGTGTTGAAAATAGTGTTATTGACAATATGAATCTCGGGATTGGGCATGGCCAAGTTACCCTGACCGCCGCAACCCGATCCGGAAAACAAGCTGAATAGGTGATTGTTGGTGGTCCCACCATCGGGTTTACAGTTGGCGATGATTGAGTTGGTCACCGCGATTTTCACGAACCAGCTTCTGTGCCTTCCCTCGAACGAAAAAATAGCCCCGAAACCCTCATTCTCGTTGATGGAACAATCCTCGAAGACGCATCGGTCGTACAGGACATCGCCTGTAATTCCACGAATTCGATAGAGTTCGTCTTCGCGATTGCGGGCAAAGTAACAGTCTTGGAATGTCCAAAACCTGGGAGCGTCCGCATAGGTCTTGTCTTGGTTATATGGCATGCAGTTTTCCATGCTAGTATGCGGGCAACCATCCTCCCAGATCAAATCGTCATGACCGCGGAAGGTAAAGGCCTCGTCGTTAAGGTCGTTGAATATGCACCCAGTACAGAGGAGAAAACCATTGGCGCCCACCCAAACCACCGGTGCCACAAGGGGTTTCAGAGTTTGGCTGTTTTTTTGACCCTACGCCAATCGCGCGAACCAGTTTTTCTCGGGATCTTGCGAATTCGGATTCGGACTTGCAACCTGTATGACCATCCCAGAGCACTTCTTCTGCACTTTTTTGCGGTCCACCCCCGAAGTTGGTCAAGGAATGAGATTGTCTGGGTCCTCTACTCGCGATTCCAATTTTGGAGCATTCCAGGGATTTGAGGTCCGTAGGTTATGTACCAATCCGGTCCGCCTTATTCCTGCATCCAATGCTGCGAGAAACTGAACAGGATGGAATGATCGGAATTACCGGATTTGACCGTTCCCAAGAAAAATATCAAATCCAATGAATTAACCTTGGTGTCATCGTTTTCGTCAAAATCCATCGTTGGGGTCGCAGTGGGAATTGGTGTCATGGTTGCGCTTTCTTCAGGACCAGCGGAGTACCCCGATAGCGACCGATCGACATCCCCGATTCCTGTTTCCACTCGGAACGTGTCATTCAAAGAATCGCTGCGGGAAACGGGAGAAAATCGGACCTGAACTGTCATCGATTCTCCGGGCATGAGTTCGATAGGCAACCGGCCTTCAACAACTGATTGATCCTGGATTGTGAAATGAATTGCCTTGAGTATGTGAGCAACTCCGACAATATCCTCGGTTCCGACATTGTTAATCTGGAAGTTTTTCGGCGCAGATTCGCCGACCGATACGAAACCGAATGAAAGATCGTCTGAAACTGAGAACGCCGCGCCCTTTGGACTTACCGTATAATTGAGGGGACCGAACACTTCGCCTGCGGATGCGGTGATTGGCGAATCAATTTGTACATCAGCGATCGGTTCCCCATCGTAGTGAACTTGAAGGGTGTAGGTCAAACCAACGCCCAATCGGATACCTTCCGTCCCGGGATTCAGCGGAACCGTTTCCATCGGGACATAGACGTGAAAGTTCATGTTTTTTTCAAAAGTCCCGACCTTCGCATCCACTTTAACGGTGCGGGTCCCTTCCTCGGGGATGAACGCAAACTGTAAGACTCCTGATGTCACTTCAAGGCCGCCCTCAGTTGCTAGGCTTCCAACAATGATCATGGGCGGGGAGGAAATCTCAGCCACTGATTTCGTCACAACGCCGGAAAGGAACACGGTGACCAAGAGGAACTTCGCCGATTGTGTCAAGATCCACCTGTGCCCCACCCTCCTACATCTCGACTCCCTGCGCTCGCCTTTCTCAGTCATTGGCTACTTCCTTTGCTGATTTCTTCTTGTTCCCGGAATAAGCGTAACTCTGGAAGACTAGAGAGATGTCATCCACGTTTTCGATGAACCTCTGCTTGGCGAGCGCTGTGTCGAAGAGCATTGTTTTGAAGGGTATGATAAGGACCCAACGGGTATTCCAAACAGATCTACCAATGATTCGGCTGTTCGTGGTGAATTCGTCAGGCTCGAAGTCGTCCGTGTCAGGGAATGCTTTGAACGAAGAGTAGCGTCGGATATCGCCGAACTGCCCCACTAGCTGGTCGGAGGGGATCCAACTCGGATCATTCTGGATGGCGGCGCTCACCGGGAACGGGACTGGCATGACCTGATCGAGAAGGTTCCATTTGCGAATCTTGCTGCCATCACCGGAGGGCGACCTCAAGATATCTTCGCCGACCGGAATCAGGTAAACCTGCGGGTCATCCGCCAGATTGGCATTCTCAAAACCACTGAACAACACTCCCGTGTTTCTGACCTTTGTGGCGAAATTACTTGAGTTGTACGCGCTATCGCCAGGAATGAGTTCGTGGCCGAAAAAATTGGCCCCGGCGTTGATCTGGGTGGAGAAGGGAATCACAATCGCCGGCTCTTTGTCCGCCTGAGGGAAGAAGGGTCGAGCGAAACGTTCGAATTCCGGATAGGTCAGGACGTTATCCACCACATGTCGCTTGAGGACCGTTTCCCAACTAGCGTCTGAAACAGTGCGGAAGAGTTCATTTCGCAATGAAAAAGTGTTTGTTTCAGGTTGCGGGTTATTAAACCCGAGTTGGGACTTTAGGGCGAGGTTCCAGTTGAGGTTCATTCTGGACATGATGTCCGCCAGTCCCGGGTCACCGAACGACTGTGCGGTTTCGGGGTTCCAAACCCCATCCCCATCGTTATCTTGCACCACTCCGATGGCCCGGCTGCGGACAATCTCGGTCAGGAAATCCTGACCCGGCCCTCGCGCATCAGACTCAAGCAGGCCGGTTTCAAAATCGTAGGCGCGCGCCGCCAGGTACACAAACTTGGCCGCAAGGTCGAACTGCCCGCGGTATTTCTGGAGGAGGTCATCGCGGATAATGCGGAAGGCCATGTCCTTGTAACGCGCTTCTTGTATATCGGCGGCGTTCTCGACTCGGAACCGGTAAAAGTCCTCCAGGATCCGATAGCCCTCGGCGAGTGTCGCTTTGTAAGCGTTTCCGCTTTGACGAAGCGCCTCGGCCCGGCCGTACAGGTCATACCGAAGGGTTTCTTCGTTCCGAACCAGATTCTGTATCTCAAGCAACGCTTCCTTCAGTTCGAGGTCGGCTTCTAACGTCTCGATCGCTATGTCATTCCACAACTCGGTTTGAGTCTTTGAAAACTCGGCCGCCAGTTCGGCCGTCAGGAACCCTCCAATTGCAATATCAAGTCCTTCATTAATAGCTGCTCCTGTGCTTATGAATCCTGCTCGCAGTACTGAGGTCACGTCATTAGATGTTCCGTTTTGACGAGGTTGAGCTTCAACAAAAGCAGAAGCAATATTTTGCGTGTCGTCTTTCACTGCCTCTAGTGAGAATTGGGCTAACCTCGCAACATTAATCCCCACGTCCATTGTTGTCACAACAGCACCGGTATCCGTCCGCAGTTTGATTTGATCGCGCCTGATCTCAAAGCGGGCTTCGACTAGGGCGACAGTCTCTTTGAGTTCGGCGACAAGACCGGTGTAATCGCTCAATGCCATGCGGTACTCAGCATACAATTGCAGCATCTCCGATCGCGTTTCCTGCAATTGACCAGTGGTTTCACGTTGTCCCCATCCCTCCGGTTTTACTAATCCCAGACCGTTGGAAGATGCGGTATATGTTACGTCTCTTTCAACAAAACTGATCTCGGACTTGGCAGCCTCGGCATCAGCAACCCCGCTGTCTTCTTTGATTACGATTTCCAAGTCCACAACGCCGGAGATTCCGTCCCCAAATTGAAACGGTTCCTTAAGAAAATTCACTGCGAACTCTTGGATCGGCAAATTAAACGTCCCATCTCCAAATTCATCTCGCAACTGGGAGGGTTCGACATAGTCGTAGTGGTAAATGTCCGGACCGATGTAACCGGTCGGGTAAGTGCCGGCGGGTCCGATATCGTCTTCGTAAGGGGTTCCGAAGATCTCAATGAACTGGCTGCGATAGTCAGCTTCTTGCTCGTTAACCGCTCTTTGATGTTCTTCCAGGGAATCGGCCTGTCTCCGCAGTTGTTGTGTCGTGTCATTGGCGAAAAGAAAAACCGTGGCGGCGTTGCTTAAGGCCATGATCGCGCGCTCATAGATCTGTTCGTAATGGGTCATCCCCTCATCCACTGCGGCTGGATCGATGTCGAAGGGCATCACGTTCGTTGCCAAGCCGATAGGGTTCAGCCCGAGATCCGCCTTGTCCACTTCGGCCTGTATGACAGCGCCTTGGGAGGCGAGTTCACGCAGGTCGGTCATCGATCGCCGGTCGATCTTGGTAATGTTGATGGGCGCTCCTTCCACCGGTTCGGGTAGAATGGCATTCCCGACCACCCAATCAATCAAAGCCGCCTGTCCTGCCCGACTGCCCCACTCGGCCAGACCCCAGGCACGCACTGGATCGCTATCCTTGTAGCCCTTCCACTGTTCACTCGGGTCCTCGCTATAATTCTGACGGTGGGTCAGGCTTACGATCTGTGCTCCCGTCCTGGCTCGAGCGGCCGCCCTTCGAATAAGCCTCTGCTCATCCACGAAATCAACAGTTGTGGCGGCGCCGCCAATCAGAATCGATTCCGCGCGAGGGACCCAGTCGAAATCCTGGTCCTGTAACAGTCGGTAATAATTGGTGATGGCTGTCAGATGGTGCCCCCAGGCATCACCATGCCCCTGCGGGTAGATCCGTTTGGCATCGGTTTCGGTCAGGAAGCCATCCGCATTGCCGGCGGAATCCTGGATGTCATAGTTCAGCGCATAAGCAACCTCCCCTAGATCACGACTGAAGTTCCAAACCAGGCGATTATAGACCGGCAACGTCGTGATCGACGGCGCCAGTTGAGCATCACGGCCGCGCAGCAGGGCCAGTTCCTCCTCGATCAGGGAACTGGTCATATTCTCGAAAGCGTGGATCGAGGTGACAGCGGCCAGAAAGGTCTCATCGCTGTTGATCCCGAACGAAATGGTCGGGTCGTTGGCATCGGCATAGGCTTCGTTGCCCAACAACCCATAAAGGTCTGCAAGTTTGCTCGAGATCTTCAGGAGTTCGTTGTTCACTCCCGGATCATTGATCGGCATGGGCGCATCGATACTCAGTTTGACCGCTCGTTGATAAACCGTTTCATAGGCCTCGATCAAACCGATCTCATCCACAGCGTCACAGTTCAAGGGGACCGCGCCTTCCCATCTCGGTCCGGCCTGAGTGAGCATAGTGACTTGTGTGTTGACGGTGCGGGTTGGATCGGCCAGGTTTTTGAAGCGCTGATCGAAGGGGTTGAGCCCGGCCTGCACTCGGGTGATCCACCCCTCGGCAATATTGGGAGGGGCCCATTCGCTCCAACCATCATTCTCGGTGCAAATGGTGTTGTTTGCTGAAGCGGGTTTATAACGGACTGTGAACCAGTTCGTGCTCAAGGTGAACCTGTTGGGGCCTCCAATAGTAATGTCAACAAGACCTGGACCACTTTCATACGGCTGCCACACAACGTCTGTACAATTCAAGCAGTCGGTGCAATCGGGTATGCAGGGGGTTCCGGAGCCGGCATCCTGCACTGCGACATCCGAGACCCATCTCCATTCGAATTTGTAATCATCCGTGTTTCCAGCGAAATCGTTTTTATGTTTCAGCGTGAACTTTTCGTCAAAAAAACAAGCCGCCGGAATCGGCGCGATCTCTCCCTTATCAAGCGGGCAAGTGACTTTGAGGACCACGAGATCAACAGGCAGTCCCGGATCGCAAAAGGTTTCGTTGTTCTGCAGCGCCAGGACCACATAACCGGGGGCGGTGGCAACGCCCGCGGACAGAGAGAGGGTGTCCAACTGGATTTCGTCGTTCGTAAACTCGAGATCATCTGCGGCCAACATCTGAAGCGTCCCGACCGCCATATCGAATGCACCTCCCACGGTTCCATCGAGGTCTTGGATGTAGCCTTTCTCTCGATCCGAGAAAACGTTGGGGAGGAAAAAGGGCAACCCCAAATCAGGTTCCTCGTACAACCCACGGAAAATGATTTCACCAAAATCTCCCGCGCTGGGGTTGTAGGTAAACCGGCTTGCCAGATGCGGAGGGAGATCGGGAAAACCGACCTCCGCGCCAAGAGGTTCGGTATTGATTTCCGAGGGAAGTTGTTCCGTTAAAGGAACTCTGTGCTCCTTGGTGAGATCGACTGCCTGAACGCTGATGTCTTCCCCATCAGGATCGAGTCGAGTGGCCTGCTGGTAAATGA
The DNA here is from genome assembly GCA_029261095.1 of Candidatus Omnitrophota bacterium. Lineage (GTDB taxonomy): Bacteria > Hinthialibacterota > Hinthialibacteria > OLB16 > OLB16 > JACKFH01. The sequence continues at coordinate 12,489 of JAJDBZ010000255.1, forward strand.
CATCGACACTGCACTGTCCGGCAATCTGGGGCAACCCGAATTTTGCCTCGTGCAACGTTTCACCCACTCGAAGCTCGGGAACGGTGTCCGGCCAGGTGACGTCGTATTCCACCAATTTCGGGTAGCTTATATCGATCTGCTGATCCCCGAATTGGCTCAGGAAAGGGATTTCCGAACTGGCGTTGACAATGAAATCGGCAAGGAATGGCGGGAAGTAAAACTCAGGTCGGTCGGGATAATAAAAGGCAGCTTGGATACGGTAAGGTACGTCATTTCCATCATCGGGCCCAGCCATCGCCCAAAGTTCATCGTTTCTGTCTTTGAAGAAATGCTTCACCGTCGAACTACTAACGAAAACATTATTGCTTACCACTAAACCTAGATCGCCAAGGGGTTTTGGGGGGACCAGTTTGTTACCCGCCTCGACGTCATATTCGAAGTCATACGTTGCATTTTCAACGATGACAGAGAAGACTTCATATTCCCAAGAGGAATCGATCACATCATCCTCGTACTTGAGCAGTACGTAAAAATCCTCAGAAGAATTACCACCCCTATTGTGGTATCGCAGGGGATACCCCACATTCGCAATCATGACCGCGTGCTCGTTATTCGGGTTGAAACCAACTTCATCAACTTCATTCTGAAAGTAAAGTTGGTGGTTGCGGCCTGCAAATCGCGTCACATCTCCCGTACCTAAGCCGCTTGCGATGACAATTTCCTCGGGGCTGGTCGGCCATTGGTTGTTATATCGGACCACTTTCGAGGGCCATTGAACCCCCTCTATCACATCACTGACATCGCTGACATTAGTAGCCGCGCTGAGGGTCCGCCACCAGATTTCAAGTGGTCCTGTGTTGACGGCGAACACTTCTTCTCTCTCGCCCGCGTAAACCTCTGGGTCGTATTTGTCTCCTTCTTCAACATGAATGTAACCGCCCCTTTTAGAGCTGGGAGAAATCTGGTGGGAGGCATCGGTGATTTCAGTCCCGATTGGCCAACGTACTGAGGTTAGATCGAAAAATGCCGTGTCGTCGTGTTCAACCGAACGGACAATTTCAAACCGCACCTCATCGAATCCCGGCGGATCGCCTAACTCATAACGGAGGATGGACCAGCCGGGCCCATCGGTATGGAACGTGGTCCCGTTAAGTTCGGCGTGGTTCGGAGGGTCTTGCCACGCATTCAGATGTGGGTTCAACCCCAAGCTGTCGGGGATGTCGACACTGGGACCGATCGCTCCATCCGGATCCCCGCGGACATAGAGTTGAACGCTCGCGGAATGAACCTCAGGCAGGGCGCCCGAATAGAAATCCAAGTCATAGGGCCACTCGATACTGATGCCGAGATCGCCGACCGGAACCGATTGCATCCAAAGGACTTTCATTCTGGAAAAATCTTTGCGGGAACTTGAAGGGCGAACACACCAGATGTGATCCTCTTCGTTGCCCAGAACTGTTTTATTCTGATACAAATAGGGATCCCCTCCATCAAGGGGACTCAGACCACCCGCAATGACAGGAGTTGTCAGAGTAACACCATCGACAATCGGCGATTGTGGGAGCAGTTGATCGGTCACGGTAACCGAAATCAGGTTCGCGGGTGCGAACGCGCGGACATCGACGATCTGGATCCCGATGAAATCGTCAGTGGCGCTCGGTTCTGCGTTTCGATTGATCTCCAATACCACCAGCCCGGTTTTTGGAGCCTCGGCTTCGAGGAAATCAGAGTTAATACGTAACGGGCTGTTGATGGGGTCCGCAGCTCGAAAAAACTTCGAATTATGGTGGATTGTCACATAGGGAGGAATGGTGCTTAAATCGACTGGCGGAGCACCCGTCGCTCCTCCTTGTGCCGTTCTTGTGTGGTAAAACGGTACCGGCTCCTCAAACGGGAGGGATGAGATGCTGTAGTTTTCTGTCATAGGATGGGACGTGTTGTCTATTGGGTTGAGTAGATTCCATTGGACCTCCACAAAACCCACTTCATTCGCGAAAAGTTTTCCGGCATGTGACACCCAGAATGCCTTAGATGCAGGTGAAACGACCGGTGGCAAAACAATTGCGTCAGAAAAACCGAGGTCAGGAGGGGTAATCTCTTCACCAATGAGAAAATCCGGTTGTGTGAAAACCGTGCCCTCGATCGGTTGCCCAAATGAGGATTCGATTAATTTCAAGCCAGGAGTAGCCGCATCCGGGTCATCCACATGTCCGCCAAAAAACGCGACGGCTGGTGGGGTAAAATTAAGAATACCTGTGGGGGTGACCGGATTACCTGGATACAGGCGATTCGGGTAGTCCACCAGAACCTGGCTGCCCGTAAAATCCACTTGTCCGTTTGCCGCGGTGCCTAACGACAGAAAGGCGATTCCCAGAAAACAGATTCCAGATACCGGGTTCCGCCAAGGTCTACGTAGAATCGAAATTTCAAACCGTTTAGAGGATCTCATTTTTCTTCTTCCGGCCTATCCAGTTTCCGAGCGAGCGGCTCAGTGCAAGTATTGCTCATCCTGTCTGCCTCGATCTATCAGCCACACCGGAGTCCGCGGTTAGCGAACTCGCATGATCCAGACCACCGTCATGGAAACCGGTCGGGTTTCGGGGCCCACGCGCGGCGCACCTCCGTCGACCGTGACACTCCCATCTACAGCGGTGACTACGCCATCGCTAGTCTTTGTGACTTGGATGTCCAGGTGTGCGTTTTGAACATTAACATCATCGTCACTAGCACCATGAGTAGATCTTTGGTTGATACTACCTCCACTGACACCTTCAGCATCGTGGGAATCACCACCAGATGAACTGGAAAGATTAAACTCATGCGAATGCGGGTGGCTTGCGTCATGATTATGATCAGCGGTCGTAGCGGAGTAATCCGGATTGGTAAAAGTGTGCGTGTGATTCTGCATCTGATCTTCCTGCGTCACTCCCGTCGTACCTGTCGTCCCGCGCAGGAAGCGTCCTATGCCATCCCCGAGGTTCAGGTTGGGAAGTACACCCGCAATCACCGGGTTGAGAACCTTTTGAGAGGCTGCCGTAGTGCCATTACAGAGAGCAAACCCCGATTCGGTCACCGACTCAATATCCGCGGCTCCCGCCATGTCCATGTGAAAAGGGAGAATCGTGCCGATCGGAACCATCCCAATAACCGAGAGAGCGTAGGGCGCGGCCAGGATCTGTTGCCGTGGAAATGCTGTTCTATTCGCCCCATCCACTAATGTCACTTCGACGAATCTCAAATCGTTATTCGGATACACACCGGTAAATGCGTGCGAGAGAGGAGCCCCGTTGATGTCGACCGGACCCAGGATAATGCTGAAACGACCACCGATTGCTGGAACCAGCGAGTCGTGGCCGACCCCCCCGGCGCTATCATAGATTCGTGGACCCCAGATCAGGGCCCCTCCGGAAGGTTTTTGGTTGTAAATACTGAACTCCAGATGGTAATTGTCATCCGGCAGCGGGACGCCTCCGATGTCTACCAGGGTTCCCTGAAAACTGATGGATTCCGGGAACGAAATCTGGGCAGACGCTTGGAAAGCCAAGACGGAAAGCGCCGTCAATACGATTAACAAGCGAAAAGAAAAACGCATGTTCATTCTCCTTAAACTGTAACTTCAAAAACTTCCTTTAAGCACGGTCCACAGGGAGGTTCTCCTTTGCGCCGCGTCCAATTCATCATTACTTCGACGAGAAATCTCCATTCAGCGTGTCGACCAGGGACACCAGATTCAGGCGAAAGGTCCCCTCAAGATGGATGAGGTCTTTGTGCACACCGCGGATTGACTCTTTATAGATGCCCACTAGGACCTGATCTCCCAAACCCGGTGTCGCAAAGCCGTCCGGGTCTTCATCGGTAAATCTCATTTCAATGCTCCGGACGATTGTGAATGACTCCTGACCGGCTGGAAGCTTGTTCTCAAACCGACGGTCCAAGTTGTCATGATCGGGGTGGTACACATGCTTGAAAGGATTCAGCGGATCATCGTAATCCAAGAGGACGTTCGCGGTGGTGATACTCCCAGTGGCGCCGAAGACAGAAGTGCTTGATATCATATCGATGGGTTCCGTGAACCCAAAAGCGGTCGAGCTGAAACGCCGTCCGACTGTTTCGTTATCCCTTAGCACCGAACCTGAATAATTGGAGAGCAAACTTTCATCGGTGATCAGAACAAACCGACCGGGTTCATCCACAATCTTACTGGGGGTGGCGGAACCATCGAGTGGGTCATCGATCAGCGTGCCTGGCTGAAACATCAGATACGCCTCTTGAAGGAGACGGGCCTGATTGTCTCTGTCCAGATGAATCAGAATCCGGAAAAGGTATTCGCTGTCGGTCGGGACTGGAGTTGTCGGGTCGCTCCTGTTCGCGGGGATGCTGACCTTGTCCACCGCCACCGTCCCGATCCACAGTCCCGCATGGTCCGGAGGCGCGGTAGCGCCCTCGGTCCGCCCTTTGAGGATTTTTCTGATCTTGCCACTCTTCTTTAACGATGGGCTGCTCTTCAGGAGAGTCGAGGACCCATCGCCTCCCAACCCTTCGGAACTGACCGGGAAAAGGAATCGGCTTTGTCCATCCGAAACCTCGAGTAGGTTTTGATAGAGAAAAAACTCCGCTCCACCGTTATATGTTACCAGATGTGAACGGCGTACCTGAATCTGAACCTCGAGCGATTGGCCGGGGCTCAGAAGAAGCGACAATTCCGAAGGGAATTTGACCCACTCTCGGGTTCCACCCGGCAAGACTCCGGTGTTGAATTCCAGCGCCACATCGCCGGCAAGAGCGGGAACATCCGCTGAGGGCGGGCTCTCCGAAGGCAGGGGGCTGAGCGTCACTGTTTTGGGTTGGGTTCCATTGTTCCTTACCCGCAGAGGAATGGTGTTTACGATCCTCTGGAACTCGAGTTCGTGCAATCCGCTAGACGTTTCCGCCTGCAATGGCCCGGCATAATTGGAGGCCCCATCGCAGTAGATCCAGAAAGCCTCCCCGGCTTGCATGGGAGTCGAGAAGGGGTTCGCAACTGGTTCCCACATCCCTGACGAATCCAAACGGCGAATGGGTTGGCCATCATGAGCAGGCGATAAAGAAAAGAAGGAATGAAATGTGGGGGGAGAGGATGGATCCAGACTAAAACCAACCAGATTGAAAGAATCCGGATACCAATCGATCTCTCTCAGTATTGGGGTCCCTGTTAACTGCCAGTTGATCGCTTGGTCTCCCTTTACCTGGATGAGGTAGGGCATCCCCCCCCTGATGATATTGAGATTGTTCACAATATCGGCTGGCGAGTCGGCGGGAAACCAGTGCAACCACTCAGGTTGGTTCGGAAGGAGCGTGTTGGGATCTTGGGTAAATTGAACCGAACTGAAATTCTTGTTCCAGGCCCAGACACTTTGGATCGACATATCCTGGAAGACCATCGCGGTCTCTCTGGGTTCAGGCTCAACTTCGATGAATACAGAATTCCACCCGGGTTCGAGGAGAATAGACTGAGTGACCCATTGGGCCTGAAGGGGGGCTGCATGAAGGTATACGCCCAAAACGATTAATCCGAAAACTAATCTGGACTCGCGTGAAGTCATCGAATCCCACCTAAAAAAGATAACTTTTCCGATCCGACTTACCAGTCAAAATCGGTAATGATCAAGAGTGGTGGTGAAGAAAAAAGCAAGCAACAAATTTCTGGTAACGCATAAGACTTAGGGAAAGAAAGAGAACACGCTTAAGAGCCGATGCAAGAATTCTGTTCAGGCGGTGAACATCAATCTCATCCAGTCATATTCAACAGTGAGAGTCCATGATGCCATGAAGGAATCGAATGTCAACAATTATTTTTTCCAGTGAAACTTTCTTATTGCCATTGCCGAATGGGTGTAACTGTTTTGGCGCGCGGCAGTCACAAGAAACCAAGATTGGGGGAAGATCGTATAGTCCGAGGATGCCATTGTGACCAACGCGGAGATCAATGGACAACCTTCGAGTGCGGTGAACCTGCTGACATTGGGTGCACCCCAAGAATCAACGAAGCGTTGGCAATCCTGGATGTCCGGGCTGCACCACCAGAAGGGCGTAACGCCATCTGGAGTGGAGTAAGGAAATGCCAAATGTTCTGGCAGAACGCTTCTAAAGACAAAGGTCAGCTCATTTGATCATATTGATCTGTTTAATCTGGGTAATTCCTCTCGTCTCCTCCGCTCGGCGGGTGCAACCGGCTTTGCAAACCGGACGGCTGGGCCGCCATCCCGATCCGCCCCACCAGCGCAACCTCGGGAAGGGTGTTCCGCCACTAAGGTCAGTCACGGGAGAACAGAAGAAACTCCGCAGCCTCGTCAAGGGACAGGGAATCCCGGAGGAACAGACCTGGGCCCACAACTCTGACTTTATTTGTAGGTCTTCAGAGGGCTTTGATCTTACACGGGTCAGTTATGTACACCTGCCCAGACGGCGACAACAACCGAAAAAGATTGATCCGGTGTGTTCTAGGATCTGATCCAAAAGAGATGAATTTCTGCGCTATCAATTGTTTTAGGAGAGCGGACCTTAACCAAGTAAAAACAGGAGATTGCATTTGGTCTTTACCTTTCGCTATCAGTCCAATACCTGGTTCCCATCTGCCATTATTAGTCCTTCATGGAATAAAATCCGCCCCAGCGGCAACTCATTAAGAAACTGGACAAGAAAGATTCTCGCACAGCGAAGGGGGAGTGGGTTCCATTTCGAAACGAGAGGATAGGAGACTCCCCGCATTCGAAGAGATTGTTCGAGACTATGGCGACGATCTCTATCGAATGACTCTTTCGCTGATTGGGAGTCGTGAGGACGCTGAGGATGTTCTCCAGGAAACATTCTTGGCCATCTATCAAGGCTTGGATCGATTTCAAGGCAGATCGAGTTTGAAGACTTGGCTGGTCGGGATTCTTCTCAGAAAAGTCGCGAGCTACCGCAGATTTTGGAGAATTCGAAAACTGTTTCCCCTCCATATAGTGGGAGAACGGTGCGGAGAACCAGGTGAACCTGTCGAGGTTGACAAAATCAGGCGAGATCGACAAGCGAAATTGGACATTGCACAAGCCCTCGAATCGTTGCCAATGAAGCAGAGAGAGATATTTCTTCTCAGAGAGATCATGAGGTTGAGTTATCGCGAAATCGCCGAAGTCTTGAAGATCCCGATGGGGACAGTCGAATCGAGGGTCTTTCGCGCAAGACGCGAAATGAGAACACTGCTCAAGGATTACTCAGAGGATCATTGAAAACAGTTAGAAGGGATTAGAGTTGTGAAAGGAGGAATCACATCATGACATCTTGTCAGTGGAACTCACGCGCTGGTGCTTTTCTCGATCAGGAACTGTCCGTCGAAGACTACGACGAATTCACAAACCATCTCCCCAGTTGCGAAGTTTGCCAGAAGGAAATTCAAACATTGGAAACCCTGTCCCGAGTGGTTGAGAACGAGACTGCCTTCAGGATTCCTCCGGCTCTGAAATCAGCAATAGGTCACATTCCAAGTCGATTGGAAAAGACCGATTTGCTTCTGACAGCGAGAGCCTTGGCCGGTGTCGCGGCGCTGCTTCTCATTTTCTCGGTAGGGTTCTCCTCGAAATACGGAGAGTGGCCAATCCAGTTGGAGCCTCGCCAGTATGAAAGTCTCGTTGTTGAGGAATGGGATTCGGAGGTTCTGGAAGAACCCGAGGCGGAAGCAACCCATTGGGTCGTGGCGGGGTTGTCCGAAAAGAGGGAACGATGAATTCTTCGAAAGCGCTTCTTATCTTTGCATTCGTCATGGTCTTGGTGGCCGGGTTCTGGGTGGGCCGATCGGTCAGCCAAGCCAATCAAAATGAGGATCGACCCACTTGGCTGGCTGAGGAACTAAACCTCTCCTCCGAGCAGGAACTAGAAATGCAGGAAATCTGGGGCGAAGTGAGGCAAAAAATGGGGGACTACCCGGGTGATGAGAGAAGAGCCCTTTCGGATAAAAGGGAGGAGTCCATCAAGGGTCTCTTGACCGAGGAGCAGTATCCGCTCTATCTGGAGATACAGGAGAGATACAGACAGGAAAAGGAAGAACTCATCCGCAACTGGAAGACGCCTTATGAGGATGCAATGAAACGCACCCAGGAAATCCTTTCGGAGGATCAGTTCAGCAGATTTGAAGTGTTGAAGGAAAAAAGGAGAAAACACGATTGAATAGTGATTCCCCCAAGCCGAATGACGCTCAGTGGCTCGAAGGAATCGTGCGGTCAAGAATCAGCGGGTGAATCGAATCATTATGCGGTGTTGAAACTTTTGAAACGGGAAATGGAAAAAAGGGCGAATGGAATTCAAATTAGGCCGACTCGCCGACTTCTCAGGAACTAAGAGTCGATCAGGACATGAACGTCGAATAAGGATCCGAGAAGACAAATGGAGACCCTACGTGATAACAAGCGGAGGCGTTCTTCTCTTGATCTCGCTGCTCACCGGATGCGTCTCTCCCCAAAAGTATCGGGAGCAGGCGGACTGTGTGGCGGAAGGAATCATGATGCAAAAACAATATGAAGCCCTGGGAAAGGCCCAGCCGATTGTGATCGAAACCCCCGCAGATACTCTGCGTAGGCGATTGATCGTGATGCAGAATCTGCCGTACTCGACCTTGGCCTCACTCGGGACGAAGGAGTTGAGACCGATCGAGGGCTGGCCATGTGACGATTACTTGCATTCGATCCCTCTGCCCCAAGATCCTCCTTGGATGGGCGAGAGCGCGATGGTGATGTCCTTAATGGAATCTCTCCAGGTGGCCGCGAAGAACAGCCGCGAATACCAGTCAGCAAAGGAATTGGTCTATATCGCCGCCCTGGAACTTGATTTCGAGTGCGACCAATTTCGGGACACCTTCACCGGGCTTCTAGACTCCACGATACGAACGGACCGCGCCGGGTACAACCCCGTGACAGAGATCAGTAGCTCGGCGGTTGGGGGTTTGACTCGCCGGTTCACGAGCGGGGCCGAGATCGCCGCGTCGATAGGTGTCGACCTGGTCAAACTCCTTTCCCAGGATCGTGTGCAGTCCAGAGGGGTCTTTGCGGATGCATCGGTGGCGATTCCTTTGATGCGAGGTTCGGGGCGACTGATTGTCATGGAGGATCTGACACAAGCTGAAAGAAACGTGGTATACGCCATTTACGATTTCGAGCGATTCAAGAAAGTCTTCGCTGTCAGCATCGCCTCATCTTACTTGGATGTTCTCAGGCAGATGGACTCGGTGAAGAACGCTGAAGAGAATTATAGGGGACTGGTCCGTTCGACCTGGAGGGCCAAGCAGCTCATCGAAAGCGGACGGTTCACCACAATCGAAGTCGATCAGGCCGTTCAAAGCGAACTCAATGCCCGGACAGCGTGGATTCGTGCGCAGCAGCAATACGAAAACCGACTTGACAACTTCAAACGGATTCTCAGCCTTCCAACAGATGCAAAGATCGAACTCGATCCTGGCGACCTTGGCATATTGGTGGAAAGGGCGAATGAATACCTTCTTTCCGAGAGAGTGGATTCTGCAACTGAAGAGACGATACCCTCGGCTGATGCCCCCGTGGTTCTCCCGCCTCCTGGCCGAGGAACGCCGGGCCCCTTTGAATTCGACCCTGACTTCGCGGTTGAAATTGCCCTGCAGAATCGTCTCGACCTTAAAGTCGCCAACGGAGAGGTCAATGACCGAATGCGGGGTGTGCGAGTCGCTGCCGATCAGCTCAGGGCGGAGGTCACTCTTTTCGGAGACGCCTCCGTAGGCGGGCGGAGGGGGTTTGGGCAAGCCGCACAGGCCAACAGCCAGTTGGATTTTTATGAAGGAGACTATTCGGCGGGGTTGAATGTCGACCTCCCCTTCGAAAGAACCGCTGAGAGAAACAACTACCGGATTAGCCTCATCAACCTTGAGCGAGGAACACGGAATGTTCAAGAACTTGAGGATCAGGTGAAACAGGAAGTTCGAAACGAGCTCCGGGACCTATTGGAAACGAGGGAAAGTTTGCTCATTCAGTCTGATGCTGTTCGGGTAGCCGAGAGTCGAGTGGCGGGTACGGAACTCCAGCTCGAGGCAGGTCAAATCGAAATTCGCGATGTGGTGGAGGCTCGTGAAGCTTTACTTTCCGCTCAGAACCAATTCACTAACGCCGTCGTCACCTATCGAATCGGGGAATTATCGGTGCAACGGGATATGGGACTTTTGTCGATTGACGAAAACGGAGTTTGGAAAGAATACCAACCGCAGTGAGGTGGAAGAAAATGACGGTTCAAAATAACTCGGGAAAGATTTTAACGAAATGGTCCATCGGACTGGTCCTCATCCTGGTCATTGCGGGTGGAAGCCTATACGCGGCCCGGCTGGCCGACTTCGGACAGGACCAATCGGCTCTGATTGACGAACCCGTTTTCGAGGTGAAAACCGGCCCCTTGACGATCAGTGTGACAGAAGCCGGGACGATCCAGTCCAAAGAGATGGTCATTCTCAAGAGTGAGGTCGAGGGTCGATCGACGATTCTTTCGCTGGTCCCCGAGGGAACGGAAGTGAAGAAAGGGGATCTTTTGGTGGAACTCGATGCCAGCACGATGATTGACCAACGCGTCGAAGCCAAGATCACGGTCCAGAATGCGACAGCGTCCTATATCCAAGCCCGTGAAAATCTGGCGGTAGTCGAGAATCAAGCCAAAAGCGATGTGGAATTAGCCGAGCTCAACCTCCAATTCGCGAAGGAAGATTTGCAGAAATACAGAGATGGCGAGTACCCGAAACTGCTCAAGGAGGCCCAGTCATATATTACTTTGGCCTCAGAAACCTTGGTGAAGGCAACGGGGGATCTCAGGTGGTCCCGAATTCTTCACGACAAAAAGTATCTTGCTCAAACAAAACTCCAGGAACATGAACTCACCGCTCATAAAGCCGCGACCGACCTCGATCTGGCCAAAGCCGACATGCACCTCCTGGAGGAATACACCTACAAGAGGCAGATCAACCAACTTGAAAGCGATTTCACCCAAGCGGAAATGGCCTATGAGCGGGAGCAAAGAAGGGCAAAAGCCGCCATCATCGACGCTTCCGCAGATCTCTTCGCCAAACAGGCCCAGCTCATGCAGGAAACAGGCAAACTCAAGAAACTCGACGAACAGATCGAAAAGGCGAAGATCTACGCCCCGACGGACGGCTTGGTCATCTATGCCACAAGCGCCAGGTCCAGCAGGCGTGGAAACGAAGAGCCGTTAGCCGAGGGTCAGGAGGTTCAGGAAAGGAAAGAGTTGATTTACCTCCCAACTACCTCCTCAGTCAAGGCGGAGATCAAACTCCATGAATCCAATTTGGATAAAGTCAGCGAGGGATTGCCCGCCCGCGTCACTGTTGAGGCGGTCCCCGGCAAGGAGTTCCTTGGGAAGGTGACAAAAATCTCCCCTCTCCCCGATGCTCAAAGCGTCTGGCTCAACCCCGATCTTAAAGTCTACGCCACCGAAGTAGACATCGATGGAGATGCGAAGGAACTCCGGACAGGTATGAGTTGCCGGGTCGAGATTTTGGTCGATCACTACCCAGAAGCACAATTCGTCCCAATACATGCGGTCCTGCGTGTGGATGGAAAACCGACTGTGTACGTCCATCAGGGTTCGTCGTTCGAACCAAGGACCATCGAAACCGGTCTCGACAACAACCGGATGATCCATGTCGTGGCGGGACTCAAGGAGAACGAAAAAGTCTGGTTGACGCCTCCACTCCGTGCGGGAGGAAAATCGGAAGGTGAGCGCGCGAACTCCCTTTCCGAAGAAGAGACCGAGTTGATCAAGAACGCCA